>CAYVLB010000061.1:0-10958 GCA_964452325.1 uncultured Sphingobacteriales bacterium
AGTACCGACGGTACTGTCAACTACCTATTGCCCATGGGACCAGCCGAACAAGCTGGAGTCGCCTATAACGACCGGTTAGTGGCTATCCAAGGCATTCATCCTACTGAGCAAGACTACGCTGAATGGCTTGACTATTTTGTTGAACACAATGCATCGCTGGAGCTAATACTTGTCCGGAGTGGACGGTTGGTGAAGGTAGCGATCCCTGTCAACGAGACTCCCCTGTTGTTTTGCTATTCCTTGCATCCGCAATCGACGCCCCCGTCACTGCGGCAATCATGGCTAAACAACACGGTAATGGAAAATTCAGCTTCCCCAGCTTAAAGCTAATTCCACCGTACTTTTCGTTCCTCCTTGTGCCACCGTTGAATTAGTCGTCTCAGGTTCATTCGCAACGCAAAGGCATGCCATGCATTGCCCGGTTGGGCTGGTACCAATGCATAATCTACCCATAACGAGCCGATCAGCACACTACCACCAAACGAAAAACCCACCAAGCGCCGAATTCCAAAAAGTGAAGTCTCTCGGCGACGTTGTACATAATATCCCATCCGCAATATCAACCCCTGCCCCAGTATCACTTCGGTCCCTCCGGCCATATGTCGAAACATGATTTCAAGCGGTTCACGCCACGGTAGCGAAGGGATCGAGTCCTCAACGGGCTGAATTGGCAGCCTTTCCTGATAAGTACTGAATCGCCACACATTCAGATGATGCATCCCCACATAAAGGCGCAGGGGATTATGCCGAAATTTATAACTGACTGACCATCCCAAGTTGCCAGGTAGGGCATATCCTCCTCGGAGGACCGTCCCCAGATTTTGATATATCAGCGAAAAAGTCAGGAGCGAATCGGACGACAAATATCCCAATGAAAAATCGCCCATAATGGCATTGGCCTTGAAAAATAGCAGGTCGGTTCGCACCCACTTCAAAGCGCCGCCCACACTCCATCGACGCCAACGATAGGCTCGTACAACCGCCACCTCAGATGCCCCGCCCCTGAAAAGACGTGTCGGCCGTCCCCGTTCATCCATTCCCTCAAACTCACCATAATCAATGTAATTGACAAAAAAACCCACCCGACCTACCTGTTGGAATTGGTGCGTATAGGCTGCATGGTAATACATACTTCCTACCCAGTAACGTGTCGCACCCACAAACAATGATTGGGGAGTAGTCCATGCCAATGCAGCGGGATGTCGTACCATACGATCGACAGCTCCATCTGCCGTTAGCATCGGCAAACTGGCTTGTGCCAGGTGACGAGCTCCCACTCCAATATCAAGAAAGGAGAAGATGCGCCCACCTGGTATGGCATGCTGAGCTTGGCCAATAAGGAGCGAACACAATGCCGCCCCTAAAACCAACAGACGCATCAATAGATATTATTCGCCTAAGGGATCATTCCGACTAACGAATCAACCACCGGCAAAAGTTTATCGTAAAGACTGTCGGAATATCCAAACCACACCCGATGAATCCGACCAGCAGGGGTAATCATCAACATAGTAGGATATCCCACGATATGATACTGTTTGGTAACTTTCCGATCAATTTGGGCCACCCGATAGGGCAATTCCCAGTACTGATGGTACTGAGCAATGGCTTCCAAGTCGTCATAGGGATTCACGCCAATTACTTCGAGGCCTTTGTGGTGATATTCTCGATAGAGTCGGGCAATGTGGGGTACTGCTTTGCTACACCAATAACATCCGACGTACCAAAAGTCAAGGATAACAGGCCGTCCTTTTAGGTCCGAAAGCTGCATCGAGTCGCCATCCATTTCCAGCATTGAAAAATCCGGTGCAATCTTCCCTTCCATGGCTTTTAATGGGGCCATCCAATCGAATTCTTCTGCTTGTTCTTCGTCTGATTTTGCTGTTTCGGGTATATGCGGTTCGTAGATATACCCATCGGGAATTTGAGGGGTTAATCGTTTTGATACTTCACCGAGGGAGTGCTGATACTTCTCAATGTCCCATTGGGTCATAGATTGCATAAACAACCATTCGCTCCTCCTTACATATCGCTGGACCATACCATCGGGCCCAACCCAAATCGAATCCCGAAGGTTACGTGGGTCTTCCTTTCCTCCGGTTCCGGGCGAGTAGGTAATAATCAATGAATCGGAGGCGATCCACTGAACACTGTCTTGTTGCAGCTGTTGGGTATCGATTCCTTGCCACAACATATCCAGGTGATGTACCCCCAGCCTCCAAAAGTACTGTTGCGCTTGGTCCACTGTAATCGATCGAATCACCGAGTCTTGATGCCGAGCAAGCCACGCTGAGTCCGACCAATACCATAAAGACAGCACTGGTGAAGTTCCTTCGTCTTCGTAATACTCGGCATAAAATTGCCCTCCTACAAGGGTATCGGCCGAATCGGCCTTAAACCACCATCGGATGATGGCAGCGACGGGAGAGTCCTGGCCAAACCCTTGATAGATACGGCGAGCTTGAAAAACAAGGGGTGTATAACGATTTTTTTCAACTGCTGCGTTCATCCGCTCCAAAGCATTGGGATGCGGAGGGCCTTCCATTTCCCGACACGCAACCATACCCAACAGCATCCACGTCACACTTACCTTGAACAGCCACGCCCTTTTCATGCCGATGCTTGAATTTGCTTAACCAAGGCTTCAAACACTTCGGGCTGGTTCATAGCCAGATCTGCTAGCACTTTTCGATCAAGGTCGATTCCTTGATGCTTGAGCAAATACATAAACCGTGAATAAGAGATTCCATATTGGCGCACGCCTGCATTAATTCGTTGGATCCAGAGGGCTCGAAATTCCCGTTTTTTCGCTCTCCGATCCCGATATGCATATTGCCATCCACGCTCTACGGCGTTCTTAGCAATGGTATAAACGTTTTTGCGAGCACCCCAATATCCTTTGGCTGCCTTAATCATCTTTTTCCGCCTACGCCGAGAGGCGGCATGATTTACTGCACGTGGCATAAGACTATAATTTTAGCAAGTTGCGAACGTTGTTCATATCTGCTGTTGACAGAGCTGCGAACTTGCGCAGGTGACGTTTCCGCTTTTTGCTCTTGCGTAGTAAAAGATGGCTCTTACCCGATCGGCGATGGATAACCTTTCCTCCTGCAGTTATTTTAAATCGCTTGGCAGCGGCCCGATTGGTCTTGAGTTTATTCTTAGCTCCCATGACTTTTTGTCACTTTTTCTTTTTCGCAGGGGCAAGCATCATAATCATGCGTCGCCCTTCCAATTTAGGCATTTGCTCGACCTTGGCGATGTCAGCAACGCGGTCTGCAAAGGTGCACAAAATTTCCTCCCCCTTATCCTTATGCAATATAGATCGTCCTCGAAACATCACGTACACCTTGAGTTTATGGCCTTCCTCGAGAAACTGCCTTCCATGACGCAATTTGAACTCAAAATCGTGGTCGTCGGTGTAGGGTCCGAAGCGAATCTCTTTTAGTTCATGCCTGGCAGTCTTGCCCTTTTGTTCTTTCTCCTTCTTTTTCTTTTCGTAGATAAACTTGCCAAATTCGAGGATACGGCACACCGGCGGATCAGCGTTGGGCGCTACTTCCACCAAGTCAAGACCTTGCAAGCGTGCGATTTCTTTGGCTTCCTCAATGGGATAGATCCCAGGAGCTACATTATCACCCACTAAGCGTACTTTTTCAGCCGTGATCTCATCGTTAATCCGATACTTGTCTCGGAGGTCTTCCCGCTTGGGTTGGGGACGTTTACGTCGTCGAATAGCCACAGGCAAATAATTATTTAGTTATCGATACGCAATTGTTGCTCAATCTGATTGCGAAGGTCTTGTATGAATTCATCCACGGATATCATTCCTTGATCCCCGACACCATGGTATCGTACCGATACGGTGTTTTGTTCGACTTCTCGACTTCCAACAATCAGCATGTAGGGAATTTTTCGTTTTTCTGCTGCCCGGATTTTTTTACCGACCGTCTCGTTTCGGTCGTCTACTTCCACTCGAAATCCTGCGTCCATTAACCGTGCTCCAACATTACGAGCATAGTCGAGGTATTTATCACTGACCGGGATCACAATGGTTTGAACGGGTGTTAGCCACAGGGGGAGCCGCCCGCCCGAATGTTCTAATAAGATGGCCACAATTCGTTCGAGGGACCCCATAGGTGCGCGGTGGATCATCACGGGTCGCTGGGGCTGACTCTGCGGGTCGATATAAGTAAGGTCGAAACGTTGGGGAAGGTTATAATCCAGTTGAACCGTTCCCAACTGCCATTCTCGCCCCAATGCATCTTTTACCATAAAATCGAGCTTCGGTCCATAAAAGGCTGCCTCGCCCGTTTCTTCGCGGGCATTCAAGCCCATTTCATCAACGACCTCACGTAAGGCCTGTTCGGCATTTTGCCACTGGTCGGAGTCACCGATGTACTGTTCGGGCTGATTGGGGTCTCGTAATGACACCTGCACCATAAAGTCCGTCAACTCCAGCCGACGTAACGCTCGGAGCGTCATCTCCACCACTTCTTTGATTACTGCCTTTACCTGATCGGGACGGCAAAAAATATGCGCATCATCTTGGGTAAAGCTTCGCACGCGTGTCAGGCCATGAAGTTCTCCAGACTGCTCGTACCGATATACTGTGCCGAACTCGGCCAGTCGGATGGGCAGATCACGATAGGAGCGTGGCGTTTCCTTGTAGATAATGCAATGATGCGGGCAGTTCATCGGCTTGAGAAGATACTCTTCTTTCTCATGAGGAGTTTTCAACGGCTGAAAGGAACTTTCCCGGTATTTCTGAAGATGGCCCGAAATACGATACAGTTCGGTACGGGCAATGTGGGGTGTCACCACGAATTGATACCCATGGCGTTGCTGATCACGGCGAAGCATATCTGTCAACGCATCGCGAAGTGCCACTCCATTAGGAAGCCATAGGGGCAGACCGGGGCCTACTTCTTGTGAGAAAGTAAATATTCCGAGTTGCTTTCCCAAGGTCCGATGATCCCTTTTTTTCACCTCTTCCCGCCATTGTAGGTATTGTTCCAACTGCGATTTTTTAGGGAAGGTGATACCGTAGATGCGGGTCAGCTGTTTGTTGTGTTCATCGCCTCGCCAATAGGCTCCCGCTACATTGAGGAGCTTGATGGCTTTAATATATCCGGTATGGGGAAGATGGGGTCCCCGGCATAGATCAGTAAAATTGCCTTGTGTATAAAATGTGATTTCTGCATCTTGCGGGATCGATTCGATAATTTCCACTTTGTATGGATTGCCCCGTTCCCGATAGTATTGAAGAGCGGTCTTTCGATCCACGTGGCGCCGCTGATATGGTACTTTTCGGCGGGCCAGCTCGCGCATTTTGGCTTCGACACGGGGAAGGTCTTCTTCGGTGATTCGATCTTGGCCGAGGTCAACATCATAATAGAATCCCTGCTCGATAGGCGGACCAATAGCAAAGTGAATATCTGGATATAATGCCTGTAGCGCTTCGGCCATAAGATGGGCGGACGAATGCCAAAACACGTAACGGCCTTCGGGGTCGTCCCATGTAACAATCCGAATTGCCGCATCCGACTCAATGGGACGGGTTAGGTCATATGTTTCCCCATCAATGACAACTCCTAATGCTTCTTTTGCCAAGCGCGAACTAATCGCCTGTGCAACTTCCCATCCCGTAATTCCCTTGGGGAAAGTACGAACCGTTCCATCTGGTAGCCTAAGCCGAATCTCTTCAGACATCGATACGCATATCTTAATTTAGTATGACAGGTCAGCGGATAATCGTCCCAATAAGCTCGCCCATAACAGCTCGACGTAGATTTCCGGGGGTGTGAATTGAAAACACCACAATGGGAATTTGATTATCTCGACACATGGAGACTGCGCTGGCATCCATTACCCGAAGGTTACGCCTCAACACCTCATCAAAAGAGAGGTGGTCAAACTTGCGGGCATCGGAGTGCGTGTAAGGATCCTTATCATATACACCGTCCACTTTCGTACCTTTCATCAGGACTTCGGCACCGATTTCAGATGCCCGCAAAGCCGCTGCGGTATCGGTAGTGAAATATGGGTTGCCTGTTCCCCCCCCGAAAATCACCACCCGTCCTTTCTCCAGATGGCGAATGGCTCGGCGTCGGATGAATGGCTCACAGATTTGATTCATGGCAATAGCCGACATTAATCGGGTATTCAGTCCTTGCTTCTCCAAAGCATTTTGAAGGGCCATTCCGTTAATGACGGTCGAGAGCATGCCCATATAGTCTGCCTGGGCACGGTCGGTCATACCTCCTTGGGTGGCTTCGATTCCACGAAAGATATTCCCTCCGCCAATTACAATTCCCACCTCAATACCCATTGACACCACTGCCCTGACCTCGACGGCATAGTGATTAAGCATGTCGGCAGAAATACCAAACTCCCTATCACCGAGTAAGGCTTCGCCTGAAAGTTTCAGAAGAATTCGACGATATGCCGACTGCCGCATTGTCACCCTACGCAATCCCTAAACGCACAAAACCAGATACGGTGGCTTCATTGCCCAGCTTCGTCCGTACATAATCCCTCACCTTCTGGCTCGAATCTTTGACAAACTCTTGGTTCAACAAGGTATTTTCTTGAAAGAACTTGTTGAGTTTTCCTTGAGCGATTCGATCGATGAGGTGTTCTGGTTTACCCATTTGTCGGACTTGTTCGCGGGCAATCTCCATTTCTTTTTCGAGAATGTTTGCCGGCACGTCATCTTTATCCACGGCAATTGGACGCATTGCAGCTACTTGCATGGCCACATCACGTCCGACCTCAATGGTTCCATCAGAAGGGGTAACATTCAGCCCTACCAATACACCGATTTTATAATTAAGATGATTGTAGGCCACCACGGTGGGGGCTGTTAAGCGTTCATAACCTCCCAACACGATTTTTTCACCGATGCGTGCGGTAAGCTCTTCCAATAGCTTACTTACCGTTTCTCCTGTGCTTACAGGAACTGCCAAGAGTTCATCCTTCGACGCTGGGAATGCCTGAAGGGCTGCCTTGGCGATGGCATGGACTGCCTTTTGGAAGTCTTCGTTTTTGGCCACAAAGTCCGTCTCACTATTGACCAATACCACCACCCCTTTAGAATAATCTTCGGATGTTATTGCCACAGCCATACCTTCATTTGCCTCTTTATCGGCACGTTTTGCTGCCACCTTTTGGCCTTTCTTTCGTAGAATCTCAATGGCTTTTTCGAAGTCTCCTTTTGCTTCGACAAGCGCCTTTTTGCAATCCATCATTCCCACCCCGGTCACTTCCCGGAGTTTTTTAACATCTTGTGCGGTTACGGACATGGTTATGCAATCTTTTTGCGAAATAATCGGGTTGTGAGTTTATTATTATGGATATTCAATGCATCACATGTTATTGTTGGGTTCTTCGGAGCTTCTTTTGGCATCTTGGCTTTCGGCCTCGACGGCATCTCTTCCTTGCTTGGTAGCCTCTCGTTTCTGTTGGCCAGTTTTAATGCAATCCGCCAGATAGTTGACGATAAGCTCAATTGCTGCTGCCGAGTCGTCATTAGCGGGGATGGGATAATTCACCTGTGTGGGGTCAGCGTTGGTATCCACCATCGCGATAACGGGGATATTCAGGCGTCGGGCCTCAGCAACCGCAATATGTTCTTTGACGATATCAACCACAAAAATTGCCTGTGGAAGGCGCTGCATATTCCGCACACCTTCCAACACCTTGTTCATTTTCTCCTTTTGGCGAAGCAGGCGGTTTCGTTCTTTCTTGGTGATATTGCGGACCGTTTCATCCTGAAACATTCGTTCGATGTGTTCGAGCTTATGGATGGATTTTTTCACGGTCACGAAGTTGGTCAGCATTCCTCCCAGCCATCGCTCTACTACAAATGGCATTCCCACACGTTGGGCAGCCTCTTTGATAAGGGGTGCCGCCTGTTTTTTAGTGCCAATGAATAGAACCTTTTGGCCACGCTCTGCTAGCACCGAAACCACTTTACATGCCAGTTTCAATTGACGCAGTGTCTTGTTCAAATCGATGATATGGATGCCCTTTTTTTCTTCGAAAATGAACGGATGCATCTTGGGGTTCCATCGGCTAGCCAAATGGCCCACGTGGACCCGGGCTTTGAGCAAGTCTTGAATGGTAATATCTGCCATTATCTCCTCGTTTCTTATCGTTTACGGAATTGATATTGCTTGCGGGCTTTGTGTTGCCCGTATTTCTTGCGTTCTACCATTCGGGGGTCTCGGGTCAGGTATCCTTTTTCTTTCAACACGTCCCGCAGGTCGGGATTGATGCGTTCGAGGGCACGGGCAATGCCATGGCGTACTGCTTGTGCTTGACCTCTGACTCCCCCACCATACACACGTACTTTGACTGTATAACTCCCTTCCGTTTGGGTCGCTTTGAAAGGAGCCATCACATCTTGTTGAAATATAAATTCGGGAAAATACGCCTGATAGTCTTTGCCATTAATCGTAACTGACCCATCTCCTGGCTCAAGGATTACACGTGCCACCGCTGTTTTACGGCGCCCCGTAGCCGTTACTCGCTCCATATTTTATCAGATTTCTAGTTTTTCTGGTTGTTGGGCAGCGTGGGGATGCACCTCACCTTTATAGATCCGCACATTTTTGAGCAATTGTCTTCCCAGGCGGTTTTTGGGCAGCATCCCTCGGATAGCTCGGTAGAGTATCTCTTCATCCTTACCTTTCTGCTTGAGAAACCGGGGGGTAAAATAACGTCCTCCTCCTGGATATCCAGTGTGCTTGCGATATTGCTTTTGGTCCATTTTACGTCCTGTAAATCGAACGTATTCGGCATTGATGATGATGACCTTATCGCCACAGTTAATGTGTGGGGTATATGTGGGCCGGTGCTTGCCCCGCAAGACTTTAGCTACTTCCGAAGCCAGTCGTCCTACCACTTTTCCCCGTGCATCAATCAGATACCATTTTGGCTGCACATCTTCTTTCCGCATAAACTTCGTCTTATAGGAATAAGGCGTTCCCACGGTCACTTGATTTAAGGGCTGCAAAAGTATAAAACGAGATATGGAAAGTGGTTTTCTCGGAAAAGCAGACGATGGCTGTATGCACGTAAAAAAAGAGGGATGTCATTCTTCGGGAGATCCCAACTTGAAATGCTCCATAAACTTAGTAGTCACTCTTCCTTCGATAAAATCGGGATGCTTCATGATTTTCCGATGGAGGGGTATGGTGGTTTGGATACCTTCCAACACGAATTCTTCCAATGCGCGCTGCATGCGAACGATGGCTTCTTGACGGGTCCTTCCAGTAACGATTAACTTGGCAATCAACGAATCATAAAACGGTGGCACTACATAAGAGGCATAAACGTGAGTATCCACACGCACACCATGTCCTCCGGGCACATGCAACACTTCGATGCGTCCGGGTGAGGGTCGAAAATCGCAGAAGGGGTCCTCCGCATTAATACGACATTCAATGGCATGAAGTCGTGGGTAATGGTTTTTGCCCGAGACGGGCACGCCTGCTGCTACCAGAATTTGCTCTTTAATTAAGTCATAATTAATCACTTCTTCGGTAACGGGATGTTCCACCTGAATCCGGGTGTTCATCTCCATGAAGTAGAAGTTCTTTTGTTCATCAACGATAAATTCAACTGTTCCTACGCTTTCATAGCCGACTGCTTCGGCTGCCTTAATAGCTGCCTGCCCCATTTTTTCACGCAATTCCGGATCGACAAACGGGGATGGCGACTCTTCGATCAGTTTTTGATGCCTTCGTTGGATAGAACAGTCTCGCTCTGAGAGGTGTGAAATTGTTCCGTACTTATCTCCAACAATCTGAATTTCAATATGGCGGGGATTCTCGATAAACTTTTCCAGATAAATATCGTCATTTCCGAAAGCGGCTTGAGCTTCACGCTTAATGGTAGCCCAGGCTTCTTCAATTTCAGCGGGTTCTCGAATGATGCGCATTCCTTTACCGCCTCCTCCTGCAGCGGCTTTCAACAACACCGGATATCCAATCTTATCGGCGATTTTTCGTGCTACTGCGGCATCAGCGACAACTCCATCGGAGCCTGGTACGGTAGGGACACCCACCCGTTGCACTGTTGATTTAGCCACTGCCTTATCCCCCATTTTTCGAATCATTTCGGCTGTGGGGCCCACAAACACAAACCCGCTTTGTTCACACATCTCTGCAAATTGCGCATTCTCTGCTAAAAATCCGTAACCTGGGTGGATGGCTGCGGCATTTGTAATCTCAGCGGCAGCCAAAATCTGTGGGATATTCAAATAGGATTTGGCACTGGCAGGCGGACCAATGCATACGGCCTCATCAGCAAACCGTACATGCAAACTATCGGCATCGGCTTCACTGTATACGGCGACCGTTTTGATTCCCAGTTCTTTGCACGTACGAATAATCCGGAGGGCGATCTCGCCGCGATTGGCGATCAAGATCTTATCAAACATCAGTCGGGTTTAACCAAAAAAAGCGGGCGTCCAAATTCGACGGGGGTGGCGTCCTCCACCAGCACCTTAACGATTGTTCCGGAGACTTCCGATTCGATCTCATTAAACAATTTCATGGCTTCAATAATGCATACTGTTTGCCCTTTCTCCACATGGCTACCCACTTCTACAAACGGAGGCTTGTCGGGGGCAGGACGTCGATAGAATGTCCCCACCATGGGGGCGGTAATTTCCACCAGATCTTCTTTTTCGGCAGGTTCGGAAGTGGACGCAGTTGATGGGGGGGCATCTTCAGCTGGTGTGGTAGGGGCAGGTAGTGACGATGCAACCTGGGGCGCTTGGACCATCATTACAGGGCGTTCGGCAGATGAAGGAGCAAAAGCTTTTTCCGTCTTAATAACCAGCTTAAATTCTCCCTCTTCAAGGGCCACTTCACCTACCCCCGAATTGGCCACGTATCGAATGAGATCCTTAATTTCCTTTAATGTCAGTGCCATAACTTATTTCTTTT
>CAYVLB010000062.1:0-10861 GCA_964452325.1 uncultured Sphingobacteriales bacterium
GCACCCGTAGCTACCACCACGTCTACGTCCTTTCGGCGCAGCCGCTTGACCACTTCGGGAATTAAAGCGACCCGACGCTCATGTGTTTCATACGCCGAAAGCACACCTACAGTAGTTGTCATACAACCTTATGCATTATGACTTCGGCCGCAAACTTACGATAGAGACGACGGGAAAACAAAAACATAAAATGAACATCTGGTTCATATTAAATCTGCGAATACACCAGTAACGCTTGCCCTACTATTTCAATTCAATCTAAATTATCAAACCGCAACCTCATTCAGGTGACATGATTTGTCTTTGCAACCATCTAGCGAATAGACCTATCCTTATGAAACCTTTACAGTCGCAGTTGCAATATCTTGCACAGGTAGCGGTTTTTAGTATCGCCACCATCCAAGCCCAAGTGCAATGGCACGGACGCCTCCACGTTGACGCAGGTGCATATCTACCTGACACCGCTTTGGATAATGCCCGTGAAGCCACGGCTGGCATGGAAATCCGTCGCATTCGCCTTACGGCCAAGGGAAACTATTCATCCTCCCTAAAATACAAGATAAGCGTTGATTTCGGTAAAGGTAAGGTCGCCATTAAGGATGCCTATTTAGATTTTAAGGTTTGCCCAAATACTGACCACGCTCGGCTACGCATAGGCCACTTCAAAGAACCCTATCGTTGGGATGTGCTTAACAGTTCAAATCAAATCCTATTACCAGGACGCCCTGAAGTAACTGGAGCTTTCGGTAAAGAACGAAACGCCGGTATCATGGTTTATGGGTATCTCACGCCCAAAGTAGCATATCAAGTGGGTGCATTTCGCAACTATCAAGCGGGGGCCCACCAGATAGTCACATTATCACACAATCCTTCCGTCATCAATACCAACCGGATCGCTGTTTTGCCACTCAAAAAATCATCGCAATGGATCATGGCAGCTGGATATTTTCGCCATCAAATCGGCCAAGGAGCTAACTATGTAGTCAAAGTTGGAACCGAATCGTTATTTGCCCCCAAACTGATATCGCTCGCAATCGACACCCTGCGCAACGGCCGATGGATAGGAGGAGAACTGGCTGCTTCATTTGGTCCACTCTATTTCCAAAGTGAATACATCGCCTTTTCGGGCCAAAGCGTAGGCAATGGAAACATTAACATAGGTGGCGGCTATGTCCAAATGGCATACATACTCACTGGAGAGCATCGTCCCATCAAATCTGCACTTTCAGGTGTAAAAGCTATTGCCCCTAAGCAGTCGTGGGGTAAAAGTGGTGGATGGGGAGCGTGGGAAATCGTCGGAAGATATTCACTGGGAGATTTCAGGGCCACGGCATATCCAAAAGGTGCACTCTCGACCCTTTCCGTAGGAATTAATTGGTATCCTTATGCCAAGGCCCGAATTATGCTCAATTATGTGCGTCCCATGCTCTCAGGAAGTGACAAGTATAGCGACGGAACGGCCCACATCATCCAGACCCGATTTATGATATTCTTCTAAATTACTATTGCACAATACAATAAAAAGTTCAACAGCATATGAAACCCTTATCGTTAATTCGAACTGCGATTGCTACCTTACTAGTAGCAACATTGGCAGCATGCAGCGACAAACAACAGAAGGAGACTGTAGGTCCTCATGAAGATAAGCTCACGAACCTGCAGGGCAATATCATGATTGATGGTTCGAGTACTGTTTATCCCATCACCGAAGCCATCGCCGAAGAGTTTTCTCGGAAATATCCGCACGTCAAAGTAAAAATAGGCGTCTCGGGTACTGGCGGGGGGTTCAAAAAATTTATTCGAGGCGAAATAGACATTAACAATGCTTCTCGATCCATCCGACCTTCCGAAAAGGCATCTCTGGCGGAAGCTGGATATGAATACATAGAGCTGCGCATCGGATTCGATGGCATCGCAGTAGTAGTTCATTCAAACAATGATTGGATGGATACTACAACCATTGCTGAGCTTCGCCACATTTGGCAACCCGAATCGGAACAGAAGGTCACTCAATGGAACCATATCCGTTCCAATTGGCCCGCCGAACCCCTTACGCTATATGGCCCCGGCACCGCATCAGGTACGTTCGACTACTTCACTGAACACGTTATGGGAGAAGTAGGACGTAGTCGGGGTGACTACATTGCCAGTGAAGACGACAACCAATTGGTGATCGGTATATCGGGTGACCAATATGCCCTCGGATATTTTGGAATGGCGTATTACCTTGAAAATCAAGATAAGCTTCGAAGCATTCCCATATCCGACCAGGGAGCCGCCATTCCCCTCACTCCCGAAAACGTCCGTAATGGATCGTATCCTCTAGCACGTCCTCTTTTTATCTACATCCGAAAAGACGCCCTCCAGCGTCCTGAAGTAAAGGCGTTCGTCCAATTCTACCTCGAAAAAGCAACGGAGCTCATCCCCCAAGTGGGATACGTTCCACTTCTTGACCAGGACTATCGGGAGATGCAACAAAAGATCAAATAAGATAAGTGCAATCCATACGCCACCAAAGGCCCTATACTGAAGGGGATGACCTATACTGACTACAGTGAGGAAAGATGATCCAACAATTGGCGGGCCACCGATAGGGTGGCTTCGGTTTGTCTGGATCCAGCAATCAGCTGCGCAATCGCTTTCACCCGCTCCGTTTCTGAAAGGACTCGAAAGCGCCCCATTGTCTGGCCCTCATGGTGTTGTTTTTCAACATGAATATGCTGTCCCGGCAGTGCCGCCGTCTGGGGAGCATGAGAAATCACAACTACCTGTCGTCCATGGGCCATCTCCGCAATCAGTTCTGCAACTTTTCTAGCAGCCTCGCCGGAAATACCCGCATCAATCTCATCCAGTATCAGTGCCGGGCCCCGTCCTTCCCGTGTCAATACCCACTTAATCGCCAACATCAATCGGGATATTTCCCCGCCCGACGCCACCGATTCTACCGGTGCGGGGGCAATTCCCGGATTGGCCGAAAATAAAAAACGAACCCGGTCCGCCCCGTAAGGCGTCCACTCCTTGATGGGCACTATCTCTAACTGTATGCATGCTTTGGGCATCATCAATCGGGCTGCCATTTGTTGAAGCGTGTTGGCTAAATCATCTAAGTGCCGGCGACGATGGGCCGAAAGCTCCGCAGCCGCAGCCGTCAGTTTCTTTTTCACCCGACCCAGCTGCGCTTGAAGCTCGGCTAATCGCTGTTGCCGATGACTCAATGCCTCAAACCGTCGGGCAATGATTTCCTTCTGCCGTAGAAGTTCTTCAAAAGTCTGAACATTGTGTTTAAGCATGAGTCGGTAGATGCGGTCTCGTTCCGACTCCCATCGTCGGATCTCTTCCGGTGTATAATCTACCTCAGTGATGCGCTCTTGCAACCGCCACACCACTTCACGCATAGTTGCCACCGAAGTTCTCAATATTTCCTCCAACTCTCCCAAACGGTCATCATAGCGAACAACTTCTTTAATGTAATCTATTGCCTGATTGATCTGCTCGGTAGCACTACCCTCTGCATCCAAAAGATGAATGGCTGCCGATACTGCCTCCACTATTTGTTCGGCGTGTTCAGCTCGCCGAAGCTGATCTTCCAACTGGTCAAATTCTGCCGCTGAAAAAGCCACAGTGTCCAATTCCTCTTTCAAGAACCGAATGTAATCGATATCCTCCTTTGCCTCCCCTTGCAACAATTGAATTTCCTTACGGAGATGACGATAGGAGCGGTAACAGGTCAAATAACGTTCCAGATAGGGCCCACTCCGAGCAAACGCATCCACCACTTGCAAGTGAAAGTACGGCCTACGTAACAGCAACGACTGATGCTGCGAATGCACATCGATCAGCTCACTTGCAATTTCCTGAAGCAGACTGGAAGGCACGGGTTCATCATTGACAAAAGCACGCGAACGCCCTCCCACTGTCCGCTGGCGTCGTATAATCAACGGATTGACGGGCTCAATACCTTCCGACTCCAACCGACGCAACACTTCTGGTGGGGCCTCAACTTCTACCTCAACTACTGCAGTTCCCTTACCACTTCGAATAGGCCATCGCTGACCTGTGACCGCTGAAAGGGCTTCTGCAAAGGTCGACTTCCCAGCCCCTGTCTCGCCTGTTACCACGGTCAGGCCACCTTCTAACATTACCTCTGCTTCTGAAAATACCCCGACATTTTTGAGGTACACCCTCCGAATCAGCGCCATCTATCTTGATCCAATTATTTGAACGACCGCCGATAAACGTCAACTCGAGAGGGGTCTAATGTCCCCATCAACTCCAACACCTCCGTTTTTTCAGATGTTGGGGCTTCCGAAAAAACATCTATGATTTCCTCACGCTTGGCCCGAATAAACAATACTACCGGATAAGCACGTGGAAACTCCTGAAGGTGCTGCTCAAGCTGTCGCAAGGCCGACAGCACCGTTAATCGACCATTTTCAGGGTCCTCGTAAAAACGATCCATCCCCCTACGGTGATAGGAATATATTACTTCACGGACAGGCCGATGACGCGGCTCCAATAAGCTTTCAATCAACCAATATCGATTGCGCCGCTTAAGATCATCCATCGACCACCCCTTCCCTCCACGAACCATTCCTTGCTGCACAATCGCTCGTGCTTTCTGATAAAAAGGCGTTCCCGCCAGTTTACCAAATGAATCCCAATAAAGTCCCAACGATACGTAAACATAATATGCCACCACCGCTACCAACTCGTTATCATATGTCCCTTCCACATACTCCAGCGGCTGATATTGCGTATACGTAAATGTCACCGACTGGTCCTGATGAACAAACAACGGACTCAAGTAGGTAGAATACAATACCGGCCGAGAAATGTTGATGTGCAATATCCCCTCAAAATTAGCGCCCTCCATCTTCGTAATCTCCAATATAAAAGTGGCCGGTATCCGTTCATGCCCTCGAAAAGCTACCTCGGTCCACGACGTATTATTGATCAACAACCGAAGCTGCTCCTGAAGCTCTGTAAAAACGGCTTGGTTTGTCGTCTTAATCGAAGGGGCTTTAACCTTCACCTCCGCATAAAACTCTTGGGACAACGCAATAAACCACCTCAAAACCCCAAGATACAATAAACACTTCCGCATGGTGCAAATTTGAATCCTTCGGAAAGGATTCATCCGTCTTTCAAACAAATATCTCCATACTTTTTTCAACCGTACTAAAGTGCCCCAAAAGCCACCCGACACCAAACATAATCCCCATCACAATATAAAGACCAGGATACATAACATGTCTACCCAATGACTTTATACATAAACCCCACCAGAAAAATATACCGAAAAAGCAAAATGATCATCTCAATATGATGAGGGAAAGATTTGTTCGGATTTCCCATTAAAGGAACTTACTTTTGCAGCCACACATTGTGGCCTATCAAACCAATTTTGTAACCAAATTGCTTAGTATAATGACTTATACGGAACAAGTAGTCCATGCCCTCCGTGAATTGGGCATTGAGGATCAGCAACAGGGTGGTTCTGTGGGTAATTCCTTTTTGGGGACTGGCACCCCTATCGAGACTTATTCTCCAGCCGATGGCAAACGAATTGGAAAAATATCTACCGTTACCCGCCAAGAATACCTGCAAATTGTCAATAAGGCACAGGAAGCCTTCCTGCAATGGCGAAAAGTACCTGCCCCCCAACGGGGAGAAATCATTCGTCAGATCGGACTTGAACTTCGAAAACATAAGGAAGCGCTGGGCACATTGGTATCTTACGAAATGGGCAAGATATACCAGGAAGGCTTGGGCGAAGTGCAGGAAATGATTGATATGGCAGATTTTGCCGTAGGGCTTTCCCGACAGCTCTATGGCCTGACAATTGCCTCCGAACGTCCCGATCATCGGCTAATGGAGCAATGGCACCCCCTGGGACCAGTAGGGGTTATCACCAGTTTCAATTTCCCAGTAGCAGTATATGCCTGGAATGCCTTTATCGCAGCGGTATGTGGCGATACAGTGGTATGGAAGCCCTCGGAAAAAACCCCCTTATCCGCAGTGGCAGTGCAAAAAATAATGGGACGCGTTCTTCAACGCAATGGAATCCATCAAGGAGTATTTACGCTAGTTAGCGGAGGACGAGAAGTAGGACAATGGATCGCCGACGATCCACGACTACCCCTGGTTTCAGCCACAGGATCAATACGGATGGGACGAAGCGTAGGCCAACGAGTTGCAGCACGCCTGGGGCGTACAATACTTGAACTGGGAGGAAATAACGCCGCTATTGTTACCCCACATGCCAACCAAGAACTTGCCCTACGGGCCATCGTGTTTGGAGCTGTGGGAACGGCTGGACAGCGTTGTACAACAACCCGCCGATTAATCTTACATGAAAGCATTTATGACGAATTTATCGACAAGCTGATAGGTGTATACCGTCAACTCCACGTAGGGCATCCCCTTGATTCCCGCACACACATCGGCCCACTTATCGATGAACAAGCCGTGCAAGTGTATTTGAATGCCTTGGAAACAGTACGAACACAGGGAGGACACTTCTTATTGGAAGGTGGCCGACTCGAAGGCATGCCATCACCATATTACGTCTCCCCATCCATTGTTGAGATGAGCGAACAAATGCCCATTACTTGTGAAGAAACCTTTGCACCATTGCTCTATGTGCTTAAGTACCACGACCTCGAAGAAGCCATTGCACTCAATAATGCAGTTCCACAAGGTCTTTCATCGGCCATTTTCTCAGACAACTTTCGAGAATGCGAATATTTCCTCTCCGCAGAAGGGTCCGATTGCGGCATCGCAAATGTCAATGCGGGCACATCGGGTGCTGAAATTGGGGGAGCCTTCGGCGGAGAGAAAGACACCGGCGGAGGACGAGAGGCTGGATCCGATAGCTGGAAGGCATATATGCGACGCCAAACCAATACCATCAATTATGGGAGCTCCCTCCCATTAGCCCAAGGCATCAAGTTTGAAATTTGACTGCCAGCCGCCGCAACGTATTCATCCTTCCACTAACAGAGTCAACCAACACGTTAGCTCGACAATTGGCAATGCGTCAACGCCTCCGACATGGCGATGTTGTATGGGCACACCGCCAAATACGGGGACGGGGGCGCAGGGGGCAATGGCACTCACCCCCCGGAGGCCTCTACGCCACGTGGCTGTTCAAACCCCGCCTCAAAGCAGAACGTGCTGAGGAATGGATGCAACGCATTGCCAACGCAGTGCATCAAACTATCTCAAAACTACTTCGTGCCTCCTGTCCAGTTCATATCAAACCACCCAACGATATCTTTATTCGTTCAAGTAAAGTAGCTGGTATTCTCATCGAAAATCAAATCCGATCTCACCTCATTGAAACCTCACTTGTGGGTATTGGAATCAATGTCCATTCATGCCCTTTTCCCCCCTTCCCTGAGTACAATGCCACTTCCCTTCGTACATTCACCACCCGCCCCCTCCACTTACGGTATGTTTTTCAACTCCTCGATAGCCACCTACTCTATTGGATACACACTCCCCTCCCTCCACAGCCCTATTTCCTAAGCCATCAGATAAAAACTGGAACCTCTTAGCTATGCTCCGAGACTTCCTCAGGCAATACCACAGGCACCTCTTCCCGCAACCCTACCTCATCCAGAATCCGCAATGCTTCCCTGAGAATAGTCAAATCATCCAAGCGCACCAACGTCCCTTCTGGTCCCGTTTCGATATGCATATCTACAAAACTTCCTCCTCGAAAGTTACGCCCACCAAAATAATTCCGAACCACCTGATCGTCCACCCCCAATTTTTGGGCAATCCGATGGGTACTTCCCGAAGGCAGTAAATCTTTGATAAGGCGCAATTCTTCAAATTTTATCACCATAGCGCATATATTTTTAGCACTCCGTTGTTGACTATACATTGCCCCAGAGGATCCCACCTCATTTGGACTGGCATATCGGGCCGCTTAAAAAACACGATATCGCACTTCAAAGGTAAGTATTACGGATCCATCTAAAATTCCATAACAAATAAACAGCCGCCATGAAGTCCTCAGTTGTTCAATTCAAATGTCAAAAAGACAAATGATGTAAGTTTGCCCTGATTGTTGCATAACAGGAACGAAGTGCCGGCTACTATGGAAGAGCGCCCAATTAATGCATATATAAAAAACGACAACGGCTTTCAATACATCGAGGAAGGAGAAGGTGAAGTATTGTTATTGTTGCATGGGTTGTTTGGAACCTTAAGCAATTGGAAAGAAGTTCTTCGGGTTTTTTCGAAAGATTATCGGGTAATTATCCCGTTGCTGCCCATTTATCATCTTCCGCCAGAAAAAACAACTGTGGAAGGCCTGAATGAATTTGTTTACGAATTTAGCAAGTATAAAAAGTTAGTTCCTGCCATCCTCATTGGTAATTCGTTGGGAGGTCATGTAGCTTTATATCATGCGTTGGAGTACCCAGAAAACGTCAAAGCATTGGTATTGACAGGAAGCTCCGGACTGTATGAGAATACAATGGGCTCTTCGTTTGTACGTAGAAGCGACTATGACTTTATCAAGGCCCGCGTTGAGATGACTTTCTATGATCCGAAAGTGGCCACTCCGGACCTGGTTAATGAAGTGTATCAAACCGTTAACGATAATAGCAAAGTGATCAAAATTCTTTCCATGGCCCGTTCGGCAATGCGTCAGAACCTTCGAGAAACCATCAAAAACATTGATAAGCCAGTGTGCCTCATTTGGGGCCGCAATGATATAATCACTCCTGAGGAAGTAGGGCAAGAATTTCATCAACTATTACCGAACTCGGAATTGCATTTTATTGATAAATGTGGGCACGCTCCGATGATGGAACATCCCCAAGAATTCAACCGCATCCTGCGCGACTTTCTTCAGCGCCACACCTTCAGTATCTCTTCGCATGATCGCTAAGGAACTCATTGACCCAGCGGTCCGCCCATTGCAGTTATCAGACCCAGTCGGTATAGTTATGAGATCGGCGGGAGGAGTCCGCTCTTTGCCAGTCGTAAGTGAAGGAGACACCTACGAAGGTATAATTCATCGCGATAATCTGCCATTCGGTATATCGCCAGAAACGATCGTCAAATCAGTGCGTGCCTATTTGCTAACCCATCACGTTCACCCCCAATCGCATCCCTTCGAGATCATAAAATTGTGGGTTGAACATCCCATTGAAATATTTCCGGTCGTAGCCGAGAACCAACGTTACGTGGGAGCAGTCTCATTGCGATCCTTGCGAAAGTTTCTTACCCTGTTGGGACCGTTTTATCAAGCATCCCATGCCTTTGAAGTCAACCTTCCCCAACGTCCCTATGCTTTTCGAGATATCATACAAGTGCTTGAGGGCAATCAGATTCGCATTCTTTTCATTGCTCCTTTGCTAAGGAACAATGACAGTCAACAAGTAGTGATCGCAGTTCCCGAATATCAATATTATGATGCGCTGGCAGCATTGTTTCGCCACGGCTATCAAGTGGCCGAGTATGACGGAGGATATAATGACGAATGGCAAAAACGCATTGAATATTTCCAACGCCTTTTAGAAATATAAAATATAAGTTTTAGAAATATAAGCCCCACATGCGGCTGGCATTGTATGCACGCGACTCACGGTCGGCAGTACGAAACATCATCCATAAAATTCGGCAGCTGCTTCCATCTGCCGCATATTCCATTCACCAATCAGCACATGATGCTGCCCCTGATTTGGAATCTTTTACTACCTCATCCGACCTAATCGAATGGGAGCCCGACCTTCTCCTCAGCATTGGCGGTGATGGTACCCTCCTCGATACGGTGCAACTCCTGGTTCAACATCCCGTGCCAGTCATGGGTATCAACCTTGGGAAGTTGGGATTTCTGGCAGCCGTCTCTCCTGATGAGCTTTCCCAAATGGCTGATGCAATTGCCCACCGAAAGTATCTCATTCATCACCGAATGATGCTTCGTGTAATGAATGGAATACCGCATTTAGATCCGCCTTTGGCACTCAATGATGTAGTTGTTAAAGATGCACGTCCCAACGCGCTAATTGCCGTGAAAATCACCGTCGACAATGATACGCTGGGTATCTATCACGGAGATGGGGTGATTGTTAGTACCCCCACGGGTTCTACTGCCTACTCCCTCAGTTGCGGGGGAAGCATCCTATACCCTCAAATGTCCGTAATCCAGATCACGCCAATAGCAGCCCACAATCTAACACTACGCCCCGTAATCCTTCCTTCTTCGGTAGATATCCGAGTGGAAGTTATTTCCCGGAGTGGGCAATATACCCTTAATCTGGACAACCGACAGACCACACTACCCAGTGGGCACCCCATTCGCATTCGTCCCTCTCAAAAGATGTTTCCATTGGCGGTGCCTGCTTCGTGGAATTACCTTGCCACCCTTCGAGAAAAGCTTCACTGGGCTTCTGAATTGCGGGGATTTGATGCCCTGCCTTCCGTTACACTTTAAGGTATCCCCGAAAAGTTAAATATTCTTTGAGGGCCTCTCGCCAATGCTTCATACAATGAATTCCCGCGGATTTAAGACGGGCATTTTCAAGTACGGAATAAGCAGGACGAGGAGTCTTCTTGGGAAAGTCGGCGGAAGTAGCTTCGATCAATTTCACCTTGGTTTGGGTCATGTCAAATATGGTACGAGCAAACTCATACCATGAGCATGCTCCCTCGGCTGTGGCGTGAATCACCCCATATTGTGGATGACGCACAAGCGCCCTTATCTGTCGGGCCAGGTCATGCGTCGCCGTAGGTGAAACAATCTCATCTGTCACCACTTTGACGGTATCCCGTTTTTTAGCCAACCACAACATCATCTCTACAAAATTACGCCCACTTTTGGCCCGGCAGGGCGAACGACCAT
>CAYVLB010000063.1:0-10831 GCA_964452325.1 uncultured Sphingobacteriales bacterium
ATTCCGATTGAATCGGGGGTCTGGTTTACAGAATGTCGGAAGTAGCTGCTAATGAAAAGCCACTCTCGACGGGAGGGAAGGCTATAACGATTGGGATTACCATTGTAGTATGCTTGTCGAAGGTACTTGAGAAAATTGACAGGCGAATAAGTGCGCTTGATTTCGGGTTGATGCCCCATCAGTTGTTGAAGGGTGTCAAGTTGATACCACGTCGACAATTTGCGAAGTTGGGAAGCATCTTTAAGTTGAATAAGTGCATCAAAAGCAAAAATGCCACCAAAGTGCTTTTCCAATTGGACGAAATCGTGATATACGTCACTGGTGTGCGGCACATTGTCCATGAACCGGCTAACCACCTGGAGCTTGAAAATTCCGTAGATGGCAAAGAGGGTGATGGCAAGTACAACCGTCCATAAAATCCTTCGCCGTGCGAAGATGAGCTGCTGAAACTGATGGAGCACCCACCGCATCACCGGATTATCAAGGTATCGGATTTTTTGATCGGAAGGTGGTGGCAGCAGCATAAAAAAGATGGGTAAGAGAATGATCGAGACAATGTATAACAGAATGATATTAATGGCGGCAACTCGTCCAAACTCTCGGAGAATGGGACTATCCACTAGCCCCAGTACCCCAAAGCCAATAGCGGTGGTAAGGTTGGTCATCAGGGCAACTGGGCCGATCTTTTCGATCGTCCGCATCAGTGCCTGGATTTGGTGTCGGACTTTGCGGAACTCTCGGTGATAGCGATTGAGAAAATAAATAAAATTGGGTACCGCGATCACCGCAACGACTGAAGGCACAAGACTGATCAACAAGGTGATTTCATAGCCTAAAAGACGTAGGGTTGCGGCCACAAATGCAATTACGGAAATTATTACACTCAGGGGAATGAGTGTGTTGACAATACTTCGGAAAAAGATAATCAAGACAATGGTGGTCATCACCACCGATAACCCCAAGAACAAAAGAAGGTCATGCCGTACGGTTTGGGCCATCACTGTACGGATGTAGGGAATGCCAGATATGAAGATGGGTGTATGAAGGATTTGTTGTTGGTGGTCCACATGTGTTCTGATATTGGCAATGAGTTGTTCTCGATCTGAGCTAAATACTACTTGGGGTGTGAGCTTGGCAATGAACAGGAAAGTCGTCAAGTTGGGGTTGTAAAAAAGGTTATGGTAGATCGGTAGTTGCACCAGCTGCTGGCGGAACGTTGCCGAGTCGTATTGTTCGATTCCATGCCATATGGGATGGATAGTAAAGCGTTTTCGGAGGGGATCTTTGCGAAGCTCAACTAACGAGAAAACGGAAAAGACTTTGTCAACACCTTCGATCTTTTCAAGGTGATGAACCCACTCATGCCATTGTTGGATGTGATTCGGTGCTAAAAAGTGAGTATCTTCGATGACGATTAACAGGTCAGTTTCTTCAAGACCAAAAGAGTCTTTGAGGGCTAAATATTGCTGGTAGATGGGATCGGTGGGTGGCACCACCTGCGGGAAATCGTACGAGATGCGGACCTTTCGTCCGTACCACAGGGCAGCCAAAGTGGCAAGAGTCACCAGCCCCAGGAGAAAATGACGTCGAGAGAGGATATAAAAAGCAAGCCGACGCCACATGGTTAGAAGGTCTTTTTCTTAGTGGCGTCGGCTGAACATGCCTTATGGGGGGTTACCGTCGGAGAGAATTATTATTCTTTTTCGGGCTCATCGGTCAGCTCCTCTCCTGATTCTTGGTCCTTGTTGTTGGTTTCCGTTTCGTCGGGAGCCCCGCCCAACAGTTTTTTGATATCTTCCAATTCGTCAAGTTCTTCTTCTAGTGTTGAGCGGCGTGCCTTTTTGCGTATTTTCCGGAGTGTATCTTCAATCTCTTTTTGTTGTTGCCGCTCTTCTTCAGCGGCCATCGAGCGTTCCTTGCGCCGTTTCGTTCGCCATGCTGCCACGTGAGAAATGTAGATGCGATGATCTTCCGAATTGACTTCTTCGATGAGGAAGGGCAACGTCTCGCCTTCTTTAGGATAGGTACGATTTTCTTTGATCAGTCGGTTGCGAGGACAAAACACTTGAACCCCGTGGGCAAACTCCACAACAGCTCCTTCTTCCATTATGCGAATCACCTTTCCTTCATAGATTGCCCCTTGTTGAAACTCTGCTTTGAGTTCTTCCCATGTGGACTCTTCCAGTTGTTTGTGACCCAGTCGAATTTGACGTTTTTCAGGGTCGATGTCTATGACCACGACTTCTACTTCATCGCCGGGCTGTGCAAACTCTCGGGGATGCGTGTAGTACTTCACATATGACAGATCCGACACGTGAAGGTATCCTTCCAATCCTTCTTCCAACTCGATAATCAGCCCGTGTGGGGTGATGCGACGTACAATCCCCTTATGTTTTGATCTGTTTGGGTATCGTTCTTCGATGTTTTCCCAGGGATTGGGCAGGAAGGGCTTGCGTGTGAGTTTGAGGCGGCGACTTTCACGATCGATCTCCAACACTTCCACTTCGATTTCGTCTCCCACTTTTACATATGCGTGGGCAGGCTCAGGGGTGGAGGCCCATGTCATATCGTTGACATGTAGCAGTCCTTGTACACCCGGCAATACTTCCACATAAGCCCCATAGTCTTCAACGCGGACCACCTTCCCTTTGATCCGGGTTCCCACCCCAAAATCTTCTGGCAGGCGTTCCCATGGTGGGCTTTCGAGCTGCTTATGTCCCAAAGAAACCCGATTTTTGCTGAGGTCGTAATCCAACACTACTACCTTAATCTTATCGCCCTCTTTGATCCCTGACTCGGACGGATGGGAGATATTATGCCACGTGAGGTCGCCAATGTGAATCATACCACTGATGCCATTGAGGTCGACAAATACGCCAAAGGAAGTGATGTTGCGAACCTCACCTTCCAGCACTTCCCCAACTTTGAGGCGGCTGAGCAATTCTCGTTTACGTTTTTCAAGCTCCTCTTCAATAATGGCTTTGTGAGAAACGACGATATTGCGGAACGGCTTATTCAGCTTAACGACTTTGAGGTCCATCGTTTGACCTACGAATGCATCGTAATCCTTAATGGGCTTAACGTCCAATTGAGATCCCGGCAGGAAGGCATACAGCCCGCCAATATTAACAGCCATCCCCCCTTTTGTCCGACTTTCCACGTATCCTTGGATAATTTTTCCGCTTTCGTAGGCATCGACGATGTTTTCCCATGCTTTTTCCTTACGGGCTTTTTTGTAGGATAACTTCAACTGGCCCTTTTCATCTTCGAGGGATTCGACGTAGACGTATACTTCATCACCGACTTTGAGATCTTTGAGGTCTTTGAATTCATTACGTGGAATAATTCCGTTAGCTTTATAGCCGATGTCAAGGACAACGTCTTTGTCGGTGATGGCGATAACTTTTCCTTTTACGATTTGTCCTTTCTCTAGCGGAGTGATGGATTGCTCATAAAGCCGGCTGAGGTCTTCGCGGTCTTTCGGGGAATATTCATCTTCGGCTTCGCCGTACTCTTCCCATTTGAAATCTTTCGGCGGTTCTGCCCGAAGGATTGCAGCTCCTGCATTGGCATTTGATGTGGCGGCACCTTCCTGCATTTCCGATGCCTGACCTCCCGAAAGCTCATTGGCCGGCGCCATCCGTGGCTCCTGCGTATCTTTCTCTTCGACCATATGCGTAAATTAAAATAAAAGCGCTTCCTTTTGGGGGCGCAAACATACATGACCCATCATTATTTTTGGACAGGTGGCGATGAAAAGATACCTCACGAAGGAAAGCAGATCCGGTGGATATTCAAGCACTTCTTAATGGACTTGGCTCCCAGGAGGGATATCCTCGGCGGGACCAATAAAGAACAAACGGCCAGTGGTTGGGTCCTCTGCCATCAGAATCATGCCTTCCGATCGAATGCCGCGGAGTTGTTTAGGTGCCATATTGGCTACCATGACTACCTGTTTGCCCACTACTTCGTCTGGCTGATAAAAAGTGGCAATGCCAGCAACGACTTGGCGTTGCTCGGTGCCAAGGTCAATGATCAAACGCAGCAGCTTTCGGGCCTTCTTGACTTTTTCAGCTTGGATAATGCTTCCGATACGTAAATCCAATTTCGTAAAATCTTCGTAATCGATGGTGGATTTGACAAGGGGTGGAGCCACGGCCATCGTTGCGGCCAGTTTCTGACGTTGGCGTTCAATGGTGGCGTCGTCGATTTTCTCGAATAAATGGGCACCCTTTTCGATGGGGCTGTCAGGATGAAGCGTTACCGAGTCGGGGTTCCATTCGATCTTTTCCAAATGAAGCCACTCCCGGAGCTTACGGGCGGAGAAGGGAAGAAACGGTTCCATCAGCACGGTAAGGTAGGCTGTGAGTTGGGCAGCAGTGTATAGGATAGTTCCTGCCCGTTCGGAATCCGATTTGATCACCTTCCAGGGCTCCTGATTGGTCAGATATTTATTGCCTTCTCGGGCAACGTTCATCATTTGCTGAAGGGCTTTGCGGAATCGAAAATGGCGCAATGAAGTTTCGATTTGCTCAAAAGCGACTTGTGCTCTGCTCAGGACCGACTGGTCAATATGGGTGAACGCAGGTTGTGGCAACCTCCCATTGAAATAACGATTGATCAGTACAAGTACCCGGTGAACGAAATTGCCCAGTATCGAGACCAATTCTTCGTTGTTGCGTTGCTGAAATGATTTCCAGGTGAATTCGCTGTCGCGGGTTTCTGGCATGAGGGCGGCTAGGACATATCGGAGCACATCTTCTTTATGGGGAAAATCTTCAAGATATTCATGGAGCCATACCGCATGACCCCGGGACGTGGAAACCTTACCACCTTCGAGGTTGATGTATTCGTTGGCGGGAATGCTCGCAGGTAGTATATACTGACCGTGGGTTTTGAGCATTACCGGAAAGATAATGGCATGGAATACAATGTTATCTTTTCCTAAAAAGTGAACGAGGTAGGTATCTTCTTCCTGCCAATACTTTTTCCAGTCATCGGGATGGTATCGATCTGGATGTTGTTGGGCCCGATACTGGGCCCATGCCCGTGTGGCCGATATGTAACCAATGGGGGCATCAAACCATACGTATAACACTTTGCCTTCATATCCGGGCAGTGGAACGGGCACGCCCCAGTCCAAGTCGCGCGTGATGGCGCGGGGACGTAAGCCCGTATCAAGCCATGACTTGCATTGGCCCAGTACATTGGGCTTCCAATCATTGGCGTGTTCGTGTAGGATCCATTGCCTGAGCCATTCCTCGTATCGGTTGAGGGGAAGGTACAGGTGCTTGGTTTTCTTTTTTATTGGGGTTGCCCGGCTAAGGCGAGACTGGGGATTGATCAATTCATCGGGGCTGAGGCTGGTGCCGCATTGCTCACATTGGTCACCGTAGGCTTTTTCGTAGCCGCAATGCGGGCACGTGCCTTCAATGTAGCGATCTGCTAAAAATTGTTGGGCGTCAGGATCGTAAAACTGCTCAGTCTGGTGTTCTTCCAAAACCCCCTTGCGATACAGGGTGAGGAAAAACTCTTGGGCTGTCTGGTGGTGGAGGGGGTCGGAAGTACGGTGGTAGATATCGAAAGAAATGCCGAATCTACGAAACGACTCGCGGGACTGTTGGTAGTAAAAGTCGATAATTTTTCGGGGGTGCTTACCTTCCTGTCGGGCTTTCATGGTAATGGCCACGCCGTGTTCGTCCTGACCACAGATAAAAGCAACGTCTTTTCCTTTGAGACGTAAGAATCGGGCGTAGATGTCGGCGGGAAGATAGACTCCTGCCAAGTGCCCGATGTGAATGGGACCATTGCCGTAGGGCAAAGCGGCAGTGATTAAATAACGTGATGGTTCGTTCATCGGCGTATCTTTGGCACCCCTGACAACCGTCAGGCAAATACAAATTGGCATGCAAAGTTATCGGTTGCCTCCTCCTTTATCAAAGGGGACCCGCATTGCCTTGACAAGTATTTCTCGCCACGTGATGCCCCGCCAGATTCAGGCGGCAGAGACGTTGCTAAAAGCCCGCGGATATGAAGTGATTCGAGGAGAAGGAATTGGTCGACGGGACCGTTGCTTTGCGGGCACCATCTTCGAACGTGTGAACGATTTGAACTCCCTGTTGATGAATGCAAATATTGACGTTATATGGCTGGCGCGCGGTGGATATGGGGCCATGGAGGTGCTGGATAGCTTACCCATCCAGTCGCCGCCATTGAAGTGGATTGTGGGGTATAGTGATGTGACGGCTTTGCATGCGGAAGTCCAGTATCGGTGGGGATGGGTAACCCTTCATGCAACCATGCCAGTATTGCTGGAAAAAGGGTGTCCAGCCGAGCTCGCTTCAATGGAAGCTGCCCTTCGGGTGATGCAGCACCAATGGGAACCGATATTGTGGCCAGTTACTCCGCCTATGCGGGTGGGTGTTGCTGAAGGTGTGTTGGTTGGGGGAAATGTATCGGTGTTGACCTCGTTGTTAGGTAGCCGCACCGACTTTTCTACCCGAGGGAAAATCCTGGTTTTGGAAGATGTGGACGAGATGGTCTATCACCTAGACCGCTTGATGTTGACATTACGTCGGGCGGGTAAGTTAAATGGACTGGCAGCCTTGGTCGTGGGTGGCCTGACGCGTATGCAAGATAGTGAGGAACCATTTGCAATGGAACGATCTGCCTACGAGATTGTGATGGAACGTCTGCCAGATGATGCCCAATATCCGGTGGTGCAAGGAGCACCTTTTGGACATTTTCCAGGTCAAAAACCCTTGCTATTAGGAGTGCCTGCTCGCCTTGAAGTGACGAATCAAACCGCTTGTTTGACATATTTATTGCCATGAGTCCTCCAGAGAAAATCCGTCGAATTATTGAGATTTTCGAGAAAATTAACCCAGATCCGAAGACGGAACTTCATTATCGGACACCTTATGAGTTGTTCGTGGCGGTGGTGCTATCGGCGCAGTGTACGGATGCACGGGTAAATGAGGTGACGCCATCATTTTTTAAGGAATATCCTGACTTTACAACATTAGCGGCAGCAAACCCCGAGGAGGTGGCTCGGACGATTCGGAGTATTACCTATCCCAATTCGAAGTCCCAATCGTTAGTCAAAGCTGCTCGGGAAGTGATACAACAGCACGGAGGCATGCTTCCCCGAGATTTCGATGCCCTTCGGGCGTTGCCCGGTGTGGGACGAAAGACGGCTAACGTGTTATTATCGGTGCTATATAATGCTCCGACGTTGCCGGTGGATACGCATGTGTTTCGTGTGAGCAAACGGTTGGGGCTTGTGCCCCAGTCTACTCCCAGTCCTGAAGCTACCGAACAGTTGCTTCTTAAAATCGTACCGCCGGAATATCGGGGAAAGTTTCATCATTGGATTATTCTTCATGGACGCTACATCTGCAAGGCACGGAAGCCGCTATGCGACCGATGCCCCCTTACCGATATTTGTGACGAGTATCGGGGCAGGATGGGATCGTAGCATTAACTTTTAGATCATGTGGTGAATTGCCGCCCTAAGAAGTCGTCGATTGTATTTTTGCCACCAGAATTCAGCGGGAGTAGCTCAGTGGTAGAGCATCAGCTTCCCAAGCTGAGGGTCGCGGGTTCGATCCCCGTCTCCCGCTCTGGGGGGGGTTGTGAGGTGTTATACAGGTTTGAATCGTTCGAAGGTTTGCCCGCATTCATTGCATTGATAAAAAGCTCGACATAGGGCCGGGCCAAATGGAGAGCGGAGTTGTGTTTGGGAACTACCGCAATGGGGGCATGGAATGGGATGGGTGAGGGTTTTTACATTCAATTCACCACGATAGCGATGGGGGGGGGCAATGCCTTTGTCTCGGAGTTTGCGGCGGGCTTCGTCGGTCATGCGGTTGGTTGACCAGGCTTTGCGCAAACTCACCTCCACATTTACCGAACGGACGCCCTCTACGTTCTCAACTGCAGATCGAATGTTGTGTTGAATCCATTGAAGTGCGGGGCATCCTGCAAAAGTGGGTAGGATGACGATCGATACGTTACCGCAATCGTCAACTTTCAGTTCGTCAATCATACCCAGATCCACTATGGAAAGAAACGGAAGCTCGGGGTCCATTACTCGCCGAAGGGTGGCTTCGATTTTTGACTGCATGTCGTTCATGGATTGCTGTCTTGACAAAGCAATGCCTATCGGTTGAGATTTCGATGAATCCACAAAGGCACGGCCAAATTTTCCTTGACAAGCCCTTCGGGAACACTACCGAAGAGGATGGTTTCTACGGCTCCTTCCCCATGGGCCCCGACGATAACCTTGTCGAAAGCGTGTTGGTTCGCATATTCCTTGATGACATGGCTGATGCCATATCCATTGTCAAAAATCGTTTCAAAGGTGTAGGGTATACCGCTTTGATCAAGCAATGGGCGAAGTCGTTCATTAAACAGGGACGTGGCCCGATCGCGGGCGGTTTGTTGGAGTGTTGTTTCGTTGAGTCCCAGCTGCAATGCTAAGGCGCTTCCTGCAATGGGGGGAAGGCCATAAACGTGGAGGAGCGTCAATTCTGCATGCCATTTTCGGGCGAAAGCTATTGCCCATTCAACAGTGTGGCGCGAGTATGGCGACATATCGACAGGCAATAAGATTGAGCGGAACGGGCATTTGACATCGGGAACAAATACTGCTGGTGCATTGATACGACGGGCTACTTTATGTGCTACGATGCCCTTGCGGTTCATTTTGTCGCCAACCACTACCAAGTCGGCCCCTTCTCGACCAACCCAATCGACTATTTCATGGACGGGTGACCCTTCTAGAATAACAGTGGAATAAGGAATGTTTACCCCCATTACTTTTTCATAGCGCTCATTGATGAAGTTGGCTATCTTACGTTCATATTCTCCAGACAAAAGGTCGTGAAATCCTTCCATGTTTTTTAATACATGTATCAGTACAATTCGTTCAATGTGGATTTGTTGTTGGAGGCAGTGGATATATTGAAAAAGGACTTTGTCGGTTTCGGAAAGGTCACAAGCGACGATGACTTTGGCAAGTTTCATTGTGATAAGATTTTTAGATTCGTATGATTTAGTAGCGTGTTATTGTTAAAATGTGGCGGTATGGCTTCATCCATTTGGAAGAGGCAAAATATACCCTTCCTTTCCGATCGAGGCAGGCCTCAATAAGGTCATCCACGGCATCCTCGTGATATAGATAATCAGGAGCTTTCATTGGTTGGAGGGAAATAACTTCGGGGCGGTTCTTGGCAGACCATCCTTCAGTCCGATAGCCCCGTTCGACTACCAAGATCATTCCGCGCCCTTGGTGGATGACTCGCCAAGCAGCTTCCAGTCCACTCACATATCGCTGCGCGTCAATATACTTTTGGAGGCCCTGGAACAGATGGCTTTCGTAGGTTTCCGTCATTTGCGTGAGCCGTTGTTCAACCAATTGCTGTACCTCGCTAATGGATGCGTGATCTAATGTGTTGGGCATTTCGCCCACAATGAGCTCCGGGTAAGGAAAGGTTTCCTTAAAAAGGTGAACAAACTTGGGATCACCTGCTATTAGCCATGGGATGGCGTGGGTAATGTAGCCTTTTTTGTCAATGTAGTGGATTAAATCACGAATGTATTTCTTCATTAAGGTGGCTTCATATTGGCTACGATCAGACATTAAACGAATTTCGTTGAGTGGTTCACGATATGCTTCGGCACCATCGGGGGCTCCGTCAATATCTTTTGGGAAGATGTATTTGCCAAAGCCTTCCCACATTCGGGTATTTTTCCATCCAATAGAGAGCACATAGTGATGAAACAGGCGATTCATGGTGTAGAGAATGTCCCGAACCTCAAAAGAAGTATCCACGATGACCTTTGCCTGAACTGGGAACGGAAGGTAGGTGATTTCTTGAATATCCTGATTAATAAAGATGGCCAGGGATGGAGCATACGTATCCCAGATGTGAGAATCAAGTAGTTGCTGAAGGTGGACACGGATTGATTTTACCTTTTCCGATTCGCTGTGCCATCGCTGGAGTTGATGATCAACTTCTTTGACTGCGTTTTTAAGGCGCCCTTGCAGCACCCGATTGGGGATTGTGGGGCTTGGGTTATGCAGGATAATTGAAACACACGGGCAGTTGGAATGCTTGCGAATTTGCCGAAAAACCGAGTGAAAGTCCATATTTAATATGTCGATGATTGATGCATACAAAGATACAGAGGAAAAGAGGGTTTGCCAATCGGTTCTCACAACCAAGGGCCCCTCTATGCGGTTCGTGTGAGAATGACCTAACCTGTGTTGAGCCCTATCTTTGCCATCCTTAAAATTGAAATGATTTTGCTCACATGAGCACTGTGCGTACTCGTTTTGCCCCCAGTCCTACGGGACCCCTTCACATCGGCGGCGTCCGGACTGCACTTTATAACTATTTGTTTTCTCGCCGACATGGAGGAGCGTTTATTCTTCGCATTGAAGATACCGACCAAACCCGCTATGTTCCGGGTGCCGAAGAGTATATCCGCGAAGCGCTGGACTGGCTGGGGTTGACTTATGATGAAGGACCCGATGTGGGGGGAGTGTACACTCCTTATCGGCAAAGTGAACGGACCGCTTATTACCGCCGCTATGCTCAACAATTGGTTGATTCAGGATATGCTTACTATGCTTTTGATACGCCCGAAGAGTTGGATGCAATGCGTCAACGAATGAAAAAGGCGGGAGTGGCGGCCCCCAAATACGATCACGTGTCGCGTCAATATATGCGGAATTCACTTACGTTACCTGCGGTGGAAACGCGACGGCTTATTGAATTGGGTACCCCATACGTGATTCGTCTCAAAACGCCTCGCCAACGCGAGG
>CAYVLB010000064.1:0-10716 GCA_964452325.1 uncultured Sphingobacteriales bacterium
CGGATGGTTCGCACTCCATGCCGGTGGGCTAATGCGGCCAATTCGGGCGTGAGTGGGCCATATATGATGCGTGTCCAATTGCGTAAGGGATGAGGTTCTTTTTCCCCATCGGGATTGGTACTGGGGCGCATGAGCCTGCGGATAAAGTCTTCGACGTCGGGGTGATCACTGGATAGGTAAGCAAATCCATGGGCTGGATAGGATTCAGTCACATCCGTGCGTTGGTATGGATCTAGATTGACGCCGTTTCCTCCTCCCACTTTGGTAACAAGCGCTAATTTTCGAGCCACTTCCATGATGCCGTCAAAAGAGGCAGGTGGATGTTTGGTAGCGCCTTGCACAAAGCAGTTTAGTACGTTGCCGTGTGCAGTACCTGCACCGGCCAATACACGCCCGCCGGGACAAAATCGTTTTTGGATCATCATTTCGTAAAAACGATCAGCCCACTTATGCCGCACCGATTCTTCTTCGGGAATAGCTACCCAATCGGCTACCCGACGGAACATGTCGAAAATTGTTTGATCAGATGGCTGGAAATATTGTCGCTGGGCAATTGATAATGAATACTCGTCGAATGTCGACTGCATTTTGATATGATGGTTCTTGTGAGCAACACGATTGGTTGGCATTCGACTCCGTTTTGATAACCTAAGCAAAGGTATATTTTTGTTGGAAGATGGTGCCAATTGTTAGGAATGTAAATTGGCCTGGATGATAGTCAGATAAATTGGGAGCAGTTTTTTTGCGATGAGAGTATTTGCTGGGATGATGCGTCGTATTGGTAATTGGGATGTATTTACCCTTTTGTTGTATGGGGCATTGGTTGGAATAGGCCTTTTGACGTTACGTTCGATAGCGTTGGCTGAGGGAGGGAGGGTGGGGGCCGAGGTTTTTATTCGTCAACTTGGATGGGTGATTGCCTTGATACCGGTAGCGCTGTTGATTCGTGCGGTTCAATCCAGAAATATTGAGGTATTTTCATATCCTGTTTATGTGATTGGGGTGGTGTTGCTGGTATTACCCCTATTGATGGGGCATGAGGTGGCGGGGACAACTGCCTGGCTGCATTGGGGGCCGGTAAATCTTCAGCCTGCCGAGCTGATGAAGCTGTTTACCACTATGGCAGTAACCCATTATCTAACCACACCGGGCTTGGAATGGCGATTAAGGCCGCGGGTGTGGTTGTGGACGATGTTGTTGGTGGGGGTGCCAATGATTCTGATTTTTTTACAGAATGATGTTGGCACGTTGCTGACTTATACTGGAGTATATCTTTTGCTATGGCGCAAAGGTGCACCGACATCGTTACCTGTTCTGATGGTCATAATTGGGGGGCTATTCTTGTTGACGCTTTATTTTTCGATGCAATGGATATTGATAGGGGGGACGGTCTTGATAGTGATTGTTTCGTGGCTGGCATGGTATCGGGTTCGGTGGAAATCGCTGGCGGGTGCTTTGGTAGCATGGATAATGTTGGCGGGTGTGGTGCTGGGAACCCAATATGCGTTTGATTGGCTCAAGCCCCACCAGCAAGAGCGGATATTGGTAACCATCGGTAAAAAGGAAGATCCGCGTGGGCAGGGATATAATCTTCAACAGTCGCTAATTGCCATTGGTTCGGGGGGGCTGTGGGGCAAGGGATATCGGCAAGGGAGCCAGACACAATATGGGTTTGTTCCCGAACAGCATACGGACTTCATCTTTACCGCGATTGCCGAAGAGTGGGGTTGGATGGGTAGCGTAACGGTGTTATTGTTGTATGTGTTGTTGATGTATCGAGTGATTACGTTGGCTGAGCGTTCGCCTTCGGAAGGTGTGTGCTTGTTGGGATATGGTTACGTTGGATTTTTGTTCGTTCATGTTGTTGTCAACCTATCTTCTGTGACGGGTTTATTCCCTATTGTGGGGATTCCGTTGCCATACATAAGCTATGGAGGATCGGCCATGCTGGGCTTTTCGATGTTTTTGTTTGTTTTCTTGTCTATGGAAGCTCATATGCGGCTTTCATTAAGATGATGGACATTACAAGAGTCGGTCTGCACACGAAGTGCTGGCAAATGCGTCGGGCTTGATGCGGTAACAGTATCCCATGCTACTGACGTATCCCACAAGTCCTTTGAGGTGTTGATGCGATGGGAATTGTTGATGACTATTGACGTCCACGTGGATTTCGATGGGTACGCCGTATTGGCCAGCTACCGGTTGAATCAATCGGGCTGCTTTAAGTGAACGATGCACTTCGGTAAAGAGTCGTTCTGCCAACGACATGATGCGGCAGATGTGTTCTTTATGATAATAGATACGCGTGGTGTGAGCGAGTCGGATGATGACTACCGTAACGAAGGCTACCCGGTGGCCGTAAATCTGCGAGTCAGTCCCTACGTAAATGCGTTTTTGACCATTGGAGATATGGGGATCCTTTTTCAGGTGAATGAGCAGCTCTTCGGAAAGGGGGCAATGCAAGGGCTTTCCGTCAAAGCGTTGCCAGCGGTCCATCGGCAATAATTGGGTGATGAATGCAACCTTCGCAAAAGTAAAAGTTTTTCTGGGGGGGGTAAATTTTTTGGGAGGGTGCAGGTATTATTTACGGAGGTCGGATTCAATCAGTTCTCGTAGGGCTTCTACTGCTTGATCTTCTGGGATATTACGTCGGACCATTTCGTGCCCTCGAAATAGGGCAATACGACCGGGCCCCGTGCCGATGTATCCGTAGTCGGCATCTGCCATTTCGCCGAATCCATTGACAATGCATCCCATGATGGCGATTTTGAGGCCGGGGTAGTCGCTCAGTGCTGCTCGGATGTGTTTAGTTGTCGATTGAAGGTCAAAAAGGGTGCGTCCACAACTTGGGCAGGCGATGAATTCGGTTTGGAACATACGTCGGCGGGTGGCTTGCAAGAGTTGAAATGCCCGTTGCAATGGTGATTTCCCGATATCCCACACAAGGCCTTCTCCCCATCCTTCTGCCAGGATGCCCCCGACATGGATTGCAAGATGGATTAGTTCGTCGGTATCATTGGTCGTCGTTGGGGCCCAGAGGATACGTTCCGATGCCTCTTGTTGGCAAAGTAATCGGCGCATTGTTCGGTACGACTGAGGAGGTACAACTTTCCATCCTTGGCCAGGTAGTTGAGTATTTAGTGCTGCTTCGAGGGAAGGGAAACGTACGTAGTAGGGGTATTGTGGATGCGTTTTGGCAAATGCTTGCCATTGATCGGAGGAAGTGAACCATGGTGCCAAGTTGGATGAGTGGTTCCATGCGGTGATGGGCACCACTGATTGGAGGCCTGAGGGAATGGCATTTGGAATTGAGTCGAACCATACCATATCCGGCATGGGACCTTCGGGAGGTGGTGTGTAGTTGTGGTCGACTCGGGCAATTACTACTGGGCGTTTCGTTGCAAGTGTTTCTAAAAAAGGGTTGTAGTTAAGGCATGATGGTGTGGTCAATTCCGGTCGAATATTGCGATACTGGTTAGCGAAGTGTGCTGCGATACTTTGTGCTACAGGTACTTCGGCTTCTGGAGGTTCTGCCAAGGATACTCGAATGGTATCTCCAAGTCCGTCAGCTAACAGCGTTCCGATGCCAAGGGCCGATTTGATGCGGGCATTTTCTCCTTCCCCTGCTTCGGTTACTCCTAAATGTAGGGGGATGTCCATTCCTTCTTCGTCCATTTTCATCACCATGAGCCGATTGGCGGCTATCATCACGAGGGGGTTACTGGCTTTGAGGGAAATTACTACATTGTAGAATCCTTCCTCAAGGCATACGCGCAGGTATTCCATTACCGATTCCACCATTCCCACCGGAGTATCTCCATACCGATAGAGAATTCGATCCGATAAGGAACCGTGATTGGTGCCGATTCGGAGGGCGGTTCCGTATTCTTTGCAAATGTTCAGTAATGGACGAAGGCGTTGGCGAATACGTTCCTGGGCTGCTTCGAAGTCGCTATCGGTGTAGGACTTATTGGGTTTCAGGCTTTTTTTGTCGACGAAGTTGCCGGGATTGATGCGTACTTTTTCGACAATTCGGGCGGCTTCTTCTGCCACATTTGGGGTAAAATGGACGTCGGCGATAAGGGGCACGTCGTATCCTCGGCGTTTGAGTTCATTTTTAATGTTGTGGAGGTTGCGGGCGGTGGTAAGGTTGGGGGTAGTGATCCGTACGTAGTCGCATCCGGCATCGACTAGTCGGATGGTCTCGTCGACGACAGCAGCGGTATCAAGGGTATCGGCAGTGGTCATCGATTGAATACGGATGGGATTAGATCCTCCCAATGGAATATTTCCTACGTGCACTTCACGCGTTGGCCGTCGCCCTCCATGGAGCACGTATTTGATGTATGCATCCGGTTTTTTGAGATATTTATTGATATGCATCATGCCATTTCCGATTCAGAAAAATTCCCTGCTTGGGGGCTCACCACAATGTCTTCTATTACCACTTCTGGTGGCAACGAACATGCGTTCCATACGATCTGAGCCAGGTTTTCCGGACGAATAAATCGGTACGGCTGATAGGGCACGTCTTTCCATGAGTCAGTATAGATGGGGCCAGGGTATATGCCGGTTACACGGATATTGTGTGGCTTCATTTCTTCCCGAAGTACCTTAGTCAGTCCGGTCAGTGCGTATTTGGAGATACAGTAAGAGGCGCCATTGGGGTAGGGTCGCAGCCCTGCGGTGGAGATGATGTTGATGATGTGTCCCCGACCGCTTGCCATCATGCGGGGTAAGATGCGTTTCGTAAGATAATAGGGAGCGGCTATATTGAGGGCCATTAGGTGTTCAAAGGTTTTGTCTGATTCTTCACTGATTTTGCCGGGAATAAAGGTCCCTGCGTTGTTAATCAACACGTGGATATGGTCGAGATGTTCGAGGAGTAAAGATGCCCATTGCTCAATTTGTTCTTTTTGGGTTAGATCGCAGGGGTATGCTTGGACATTCCATCCTCGGGCCTGCATTTCGCTTTCTACTTTGTGGAGCTGAGGTGTGTTACGGGCCGAGAAATGCACATTCCACCCCTTCTGCGCGAATAGTTCTACGATGGCGTATCCTACGCCCCGCGTACCGCCAGTGATGACAATTGTTGGATGGGATCCCATTACGGGTGCAAATATCATTTTTGCAACTCAAAATAGGGATGTTTTAGGGGATGCGCATATGGGTTGTTGTGGCTGTTGGAGGGATGTTGGGCGCGGTTGCGCGGTATGCTGTAACGCGTCTGTTGTTGAGATTGGGGGTCGTGCCTGCCATTTTCCCATGGGCTACCTTGGTGGTGAATCTGGTGGGGTCGTTTGTGATGGGCTATTTGTGGGGGCGGCGCTTTGTGCATCCTTTTTCGGAAGCCTGGCATGCGTTTTTCCTTATAGGGATTTTGGGTGGCTTTACTACGTTTTCCGCATATGCATTGGAAGGGTTGTTGATGATGGTAGAAGGAAAGTGGGGATTGATGTTGTTATACATGGGGGGCAGTCCAGTGTTGGGCATGGTACTGGTGGCAGCTGGGTTTGGCCTGGGCAAGATGATGGGATAGCAATATTGGTTCGGGCGAGTTCTTGTAGCTTTGCGTAAATGTCAAGTCAGATCAGCCATGGGGCAGTTGGGGAAATTATTGGTGGGTATTGGGGGAGTATTGGTGATTATCGGTTTGTTGCTGTGGTTGTTGCCGGGATTGTTTCGTTGGTTTGGTAAGCTACCGGGCGATGTTGTGATTCGTCGTGAAGGGTGGGTAGTGTATGCCCCGATTACTTCGATGTTGTTGCTGAGTTTGTTGGTTTCTTTGATTCTGGGCATTGTTTCAAAAATTTTGCGATGAAAAACTTACCTGATGTTATCTTAAATCATCAGCAAATTCATGATATTCTTCACCGGATTGCCTATCAGATTTGGGAGGAGCTGTATGGAAGTCCTTCGGTAGCTTTGGTAGGTGTTTCTGAGCGGGCGTGTCGGCTAAGTAGTCATCTTTATCGGATATGGCAACGGTTTGAAGGAGCTCCGCCGCTTCGTGTTTTTTCGTATGATACGATCAAAAGCGACATGGCCTTGGCATTGAATGGGCATCGGCATATGGTACTTTTTGATGATGTCATTAATACGGGTGCCACCATGTTTGAAGTGATGGGGCGTGTGGCGCTATTGCGCCCAGAGCGTGTGGTGATAACGGTTTTGGTTAATCGGGACCATTTACTTTTTCCTGTTCATCCTGAAATTGTTGGACATACCCTTTCCACAACCTATCAGGAACACATTTATGTGAAGTTAGATAAGGACAATTATCATGCTGTTTTGGCTTGAGATGATGTCATTTAACCTTGAACTTTTGTTGAAGGTACTTATCGCTACGGCGTTGGGTGGTGTGGTAGGGATGGAGCGGGAGTATGCTTCACGCCGGCGGGAGGGCAGTATTTTTGCGGGTGCTCGAACGCTTCCACTGATTGGGTTATTGGGGTGTCTGAGTGGTTTTCTTAATGTGAAGTATCCGGGGATATTATTTCTATCTGCTTTGGCGTTTTTGGGATTTTATGCGTTGCGTTTTTTTAAGCTGCAAAGCGGGACGGAAAAGGGGATGACCACTGAGATTGCCAGCTTGGTGGTGTTTTTCAACGGGGTGGTGGTGTGGGAAGGCTATTTTTTCTTGGCCACTGCGTTTACGATCTTGATTACCTTGATCCTTTCCCTCAAGCCAGAGATCCGGGGGCTGCTTCGTCATGTGGACCGTCGGGAAATCTTTACATTTCTTCAATTCCTTATCTTGGGGGGGATTTTGTTGCCCATTCTTCCTGATCAGTTGATTGATCCTTTTGGGGCCTTAAATCCTCGCAAGCTGGGCTATGTGGTCGTAGTGGTATCTGGTCTTAGCTATTTAGGATATATATTGGGCCGGTGGCGGGGTGCCCGTCGAAGTATTCTCATTGTTTCAATTATTGGCGGGTTGATCAGTAGTACTGCCCTTACGTGGGACTTTTCCCTTAAAAGTCGGCGTTATCCCGAACTGCTCTCATCATATGCATCGGGTATGGTGTTGGCTTCTGCGATTATGTTTTTTCGGATTGCGGTGTTGCTGGTGTTTTTGAGCATAGATATTTTTTATACAGTAGCGTTGTGGTTGGTGTTGATTGGATTGGGTGGGGGTAGTTTGGCATTGTGGCAGTTGTGGCGGCAAAGCAGAACGCCGGGCCCAACTACCCCGATTGCGGTTCAGAACCCGTTGAATTTGTTGTCGGCTATTCAGTTTGCGATACTAATTGGGGCGATTGTTTGGCTGGGGAAGGTGATTCTGGATCTTCATGGACTTGGGGGGTTGCAGCTTTTGACGGCGGCATCTGCCATTGTCAATGTTGATGCCATTGTGGTATCAATTGCGGAATATTTTTCCAATGGCTATGTGGCATTGCGGATAGCGGCGTCATTGGTGTTTTTGGCATTGGGGGTAAATTCGATTTCGAAGTGGTTGGTTGCTTGGCTGCGGGGCGGATGGCGTTTTGCCCGGGCGGCCTCGATTCCAGTGACGGCAATGGCGCTGGCTGCACTGATGGGATGGTATCTCTTTCGTTGAGGGTTTTTTCCCGCTGGGAATAGTGTTATATTTGCGGCCGCTAGATGGAGAGGTGCCTGAGCGGTCGAAAGGGGCGGCCTGCTAAGCCGTTGTACCCAATTTGGGTACCGAGGGTTCGAATCCCTCCCTCTCCGCCATTAGGAAGGACGGGGCGTAGCGCAGCCCGGTTAGCGCACCTGCTTTGGGAGCAGGGGGTCGCAGGTTCGAATCCTGCCGCCCCGACCGCTAGTCCTTAGAGAAGGCCGAGAAGGGGGTCCCGTAGCTCAGCTGGATAGAGCATCGGCCTTCTAAGCCGATGGCCGCAGGTTCGAGTCCTGCCGGGACCGCATGTTGATTATGCCCAGATGGCGGAATTGGTAGACGCGCCAGGTTGAGGGCCTGGTGCCCATTGCGGGCGTGGGGGTTCGACTCCCCCTCTGGGCACTTGCGATGGTTTGGTATTTCTCCTCGTCTCCTTCCCAGTATTTTTGCTCCTGATTGAGAATTGTAAGGAATGTCAGCTCCTCTTGTTGAAGTCAAGCAGCTTGTCAAACAATACGGATCTCAATATGCCGTTCGTAATGTTTCTTTCTCATTGAAAGGGGGGGAAGTAGTGGGTTTTTTGGGTCCTAATGGAGCCGGCAAATCCACTACGATGAAGATTATGACCAGCTATATTCTTCCCGATGACGGAGAATGTTGGGTAGGAGGGGTTTCCGTAATTGAGGATCCTTTGTTGGCACGTCGTCAAATAGGCTATTTGCCGGAATCAAACCCACTTTATCCGGATCTTTACGTGGAAGAATACTTAGATTTGGTAGGCCAGATGGCTCGGATTCCGTCCAAAGTGCGGCATCGACGAATTGCTGAGCTGATAGAAGTCGTTGGCCTGGTTCCTGAGCGTCATAAAAAGATTGGTCAGCTATCGAAAGGATTTCGACAGCGGGTGGGGTTGATCCGTGCCCTTTTACATGATCCTCCGGTATTGATATTGGATGAACCTACCAGTGGGTTGGATCCCAATCAGGTGCTTGAGATTCGGAAGTTGATTCGTTCTTTGGCGGAGCACCATACCATTTTGTTTTCATCGCACCATTTGTCGGAGGTAGAGGCGATCAGTACTCGGATTATCATCATTCACCAGGGGCGCATTGTCATGGATGCTCCTGTTTCTGAGATATCGAAACTTGCTGGCAAAAGCCGGGTTATATACGTGGAGTTTGTTCAACCTGTTGAGGAGCGTTTTTTTGCGTCGTTGCGGTCGGTTCGAAAGGTGGTACCTCATGGACGGGGGTGGCGCTTGCATGTGCAGGGGCAATCGGCGGTTGAGGCGACGGTTTTTTACATGGCGGCTAAGGCCCAAAATCCGATATTCGTATTTATGAAGAGTCTGAAGAATTGTCGGAAGTGTTTCGGAAACTCACCCAGGAAGCGTCCTTTTAATCGAGGAATTGCCATTGTAGGCCCCAGGTGATGCGGAAGGGTGCAGCGGGATAGCGTGGCGATATCCAGAAGGGGTGCTGGAACGCCCAGAAGAGGACGTTTTCGGCGCGGATGAACCCTTCGAAATGGTCAACACGCTCCCGCATTCCCACCTCGATCCATGGGTAGTTATTGATATATTGGCCACTTGGGTTCATCCAGCGAAGGCGGTTAGGAAAGAAGCGGGCGGCGGTATAGGGGGTATGATATAGTCCGCGGACATATAACGTACTATGCATCCGATGAAGCCATTGCCATTGGACAGCGACTTCGCTCATTATTACTACCGATGGGTATGACCACCACTCCCCATTGCCTCTTTGCCATACTCCCATTATGCGTCCACTCCATCGGCCATATTGCCACTTCCGTTGTAATTTCCACTGAAAGGTTCGAGTCTTCATTGTATCGAGGAGATATAGTAGGGTATCCCAATAAGGGTAATGGTCCCATTGCCATGCCACGATTTCCAAATGCCACTGTTTCCATTGAGACCGCATGTGGACTTGGTAATAAAAGATAGGATCTTGCCATTGTTGGGGGCGTTCGTAATTGCCTTGTGGTATGGTGAGCCACCAAAAGGGTTCTGCATGGTCGCGGGTGATGGCACCCTCCAAATGCCAGGAAGAGTCGACATACTTAAATGTCAATTGCCCGTTGGGGGCATGGGTCCATTCTAATGTTGCGGTGAGGTGCCATGGTGCTAATTGCCATCCAGTTTGGAGTAGTATTGGGAACTCATGGAGTGATATGTGGGTAGAATCAATGGTTCCCCACAATAGACGGGCTTTTGTGATGGCACGCAGCTGCCATTTCGAAGTGTTGTATTCTATGGTTCCTTCGATTTCGGTGTAGGTATCCTTTAGGGAGTCGCCGCCAAGGTCGGTGTCGTGAAGTATCGGGTAATAATTTGTGTGTTGTCTGAGTAGGGCGTCGGAATATCGATAAGTTGAATGTTGTATTTTCCATCGATGGCGTATCACCCAGGAGGAAGCGTTGGAGTGGGTGGATCTGATTGGCCATTGCCCCCATCCTTTTGCAGTGACTTGTTGGAGGTTCTGGGTGACCCCTTGAAGGCGTGTAAGTAAGGCGGGATATTGCAAAGGAAGTATTCCCTTGGCATTGGTAGGGTTGTTCAATCCGCCATTTTCTTGCCAAGTGGCATCACCCCATTGAATTTTGCTGCCTCCTTGATGCTTGCCTGTCCGGTAAACGACTGAGGCTTCCATTAATCGCAATCGGGTCTGCCGGGATATTAGAAAAGAGGAAGTTGCCAGTCGTTGGTAGGCAAAGGTGGCGGCTATGTGGCTTCTGATTTGCTGATGACGAGCTGCAAAATATTGGAGTTCTTGGGGGCCTTGATAATATGCCAGTTGGGTAAGGAGCGAATCGGAAGTAAAATCATCAGACAGCCCCACTGGTAGGTAGCGGCGAAGGTAGCGAGACCATGTGTCGAAAGACCCTTGCCATGGCCCACCAGAGAATATTAACGGACGGCTGGGACGCGCATAACCGGGTATAAAAACGGTTTCAAACCATCGCCGGTGTTGAAGAGATGAAACATCTGATAAGACAACTTGGCCGCTGGCTATTGATGTAATGGCCCACCATCCGATTCCTACGGCAATTCGTACTATTTTCACCTTAGTGAACGACCTCAAGGCGGGAGACATAATGACCCACCCGAATCAGGT
>CAYVLB010000065.1:0-10610 GCA_964452325.1 uncultured Sphingobacteriales bacterium
GCGAAGTAAATTTTATCGTTCCATTGACCTGCCCATAAAACTCGCGCATCATTGGTAGCCAGTAGTTGAGTACCGGGCATTGGGGCGTCGGGTGGCATAGCGTATGGAAGGTCAGCGATTACAGCTCGGACTGTCCAGCGCCCCGAGGGAAACCAACTGACCAAGAAAAAAGAGTCGTTGGAGGTGGCGAAGTTGCGATTGGAAAGTAAATATAATGCCGAATCGTCGTTGGATCGGCGATAGGGGATTACAGGGCATAAGTTCCGTAAGGGGCGGTTGCCGTAGCGAATGTTGTGGGCCAGGTAGGCGTTGAGCGAGTCGCGTCCTTGGTATCCTTCGTGGAGGGCAATCCGCCATATGACAGTTTGACGAAAGCCCTTTTGCCACGATGAGTCATTCCATAAAAGATTGACTGTAATGACCAGCGAGGAATCCCATAAAGCAACCATTGGGAAGTCTGTCCAGCTGGAATCTTGGAGGGGATCTCCTGGCAAGGCGTAGAAATTCCATATGCCGGTGGCAGAGTCGGTACCAGCAAACCCAACGATTAATCGGCTATTGGAAGAGTGCGATCCGGATAGGAAGACAATAATAAAGCGGCGACTCAGCGAATCATATATCACGCGCGGATCAAATTCTCGGCCAGGCAATTGGAGGGTGTCCCCAAAGTCGGTAAGGGTTTTTCGTTGGAGGCGTTGGCCGATTGTATCGTACACAGCAATGGCGGTGTTAACTGCTGAAAGTAGCTCACCTCGATGCGAGATAGCCAACGTGTTATCATTGGGTGTTCCCAATTCAAACCCATTGCCGGCAAAAGCAAATTGCCGGACTGGAGGGGGCAATCCGCCCAAGTGAAGGATGCCACTGTCGATATTCTCATGGGTAAAGTATTGTGACTTTTTAAGGGGGTGTCGGAGGTCCGCTTCGTGTGTAATGCTAAAATCAACGGGACTTGCAGGAATATCAACCCATTGGGCAGAGATTATGCGTGGAATACGCTGATGGATGATTTGGGTTATGCCAGTTGTACAGTATCCAATGGCTAATGCCAAGCCGGTTGCATGTAATATCGAATGATTCATGAGTTACTTGATTTATGAAAACCCAACGTTGATTAAATTTACAATTCGATGCCACCACTCGATGGCGCGATAATGGGCCAATTCAGCAAGACTGGGGACGGGGTAGTGGTATTGATGGCGCAGCCATCGTCGTTTCCAGGAGAGACCACTTTTGGAGAAGTGCGTAACAGGTGCCAGCGATATATCGGTGCCGCTCAATTCGTCAATGACGTTGAGTTCATGAGGATGGAGGGCCAATTCGAATTGTCGGACAGGAGCGTGTGCTGGGCGTAATGATAGCATCCAACCATCAGGAGGGATCGGCTTTTCGCCGTAAAGATCGATGGTAAGGGGTGTAAATGCCGCAAAGGTGGGATTCCAACTTTGCAGGCAAGCGGGCTCTATTTCGGAGTAATGATCGTACCGTGCCCGGCTTTGATCGGGAGTAAGAATGTGTTGAGGTAAACGCAATATTGGCGTAAGGGCGACTTGGAAAGCATGATATTCGTGATAGGGGACATGGGTCCCAGTGTCGCCAAAGTTTGTAATGTATGAATGTCGAGGATAGGCAAAATATAGTCCTGCTACGGCAGTGAAAAGATTAAATTGGCGTTCCCAGTCGGTGGCAGGCCAGCGGCGAATTTTCTCGGGTAGGTCAGGATGGTCAGTGGGAAGGGAAGACTGGGCCTCTTTGAAACGTTGCCATTGGGCAAAGGTTAATGCGATGCCACGGGTGCTTGTGCGCTGATGATAAAAAACGTCGGATCCGTCGTCAATTGGTTCGAAGGGAAGGTTAGCCACTTCATTGCGGGGATACCGATAAAGACTAATTCCAGCCACTTGGGGATGATTCCCCAAGGCATTGATGAGATTCACAGCGGCTTGATAAAACCCAGGTGCTGCGTAATGATCGTCCTCCAAAAGGATGACAGCACCATATGTTTGGGTCATGGCTAAGCAGTGGAAGGTGTGTTGGGTGAGTCCTAAGTGTCTGGAATGACAGATCACCTCCGTTTCCCACATTGGATGTCGCCATTGATGAGCGATTCGGACAACCTCTGCCGCTGCCCCGCCATCGATGCTGATAACCATCGGGATGGGCGCGTCGGTCAGGACGTGCTCAAGGCTTGTAAGCAGGCGGCGAATGGAATGAGGCCGTCGATGTGCCATTACCACGACGGCGGGGCAGAGGTCCATACCACGCTTCATATGTTCCATTGGGTGCGGGGCAACAATAACGTTACTGTTTTAGCAATCCATTCAGCAATGGCTGCCATTACCGTAACTTGTCGTCGGCGCATTGGAGATAGCGGTACTTTGAGGTGAGGAACGACTTCTAAGCCCAAGACGGCACGGGCTACCCGTCCTGAAGCATGAATCCAGCCCTTCCATGGCGAGGAATAAAATCCGAACCGATCAGGCCACCGGTGACGGAGTTGCTGTTTACCTTGTTCAATTCGAATGCTTTTCCGAAGCCATGCCCACCATCCGCGCGGGGGATGATATAGGGGAAGATGGGGAATAAATCCTTGGCGAACCCCACTTTCATAACACCTACGCCCAAACTCATGATCCGCCCCCGAAAAAAGCGTTTCCTCAAACCCTCCTAATTGCTCGAAGTGATGACGTAGTATCATAATGGGAGCCCCCCCAAAATGATATTGGCGAAACCATTCTGCAAATCGAAATTCATAGGCTGCCGTGTAATATTCAAATAGAGCACGGGGAGGTGTTGGACGCACAGGGAAGGCAAGGTAGTCGTAGCAAGGGTAGTATAACATGGCCTGCTCGATAAAGTCCTTGCCAAAAGTAATGCCCGCATCGAGAAACCACAACCACGTACTATGGGCTTGGCTGGCGCCCATGTTGCGGGCGGTATACGAACCGCGTAAAGGCCCTCTCAGGCATCGAATGGGTAAGGGATATGCAAGGCGGGGAAAGGGAGAGGGGTCATCCCAGACTACGATGACTTCATCTGGAACATGGGATTGGCAGGCAAGGGAATCCAGTGTAAGGCGAAGCCCTTCTTCATCATCACGAACTGGAATAATGACACTTAGCTGACCCTCTTTCATTCCGATGCATCAGCCACTTCATCCGGCTGAGGAGTATGCATTTGGATGATCTTATCAAACACCTGCAACAGGTTAGCATAGGTTTGATCGTAAAGAGACGATATTTCCTCTACAGGTATCCACTGGGCCTTTTCAATGCCTTCATGCTGAGCTGGTACCAATAGCTCACGATTAGATCCTTCCATTGCAAACCAATGGGTTTCCTTCAAAATCCGCCTTCCCCCACGGTAGTAATAGTGATGGGTGATGATGAAAGGATAACGAATGTTGAGGTTTTTCAGGCCGGTTTCCTCACGTGTTTCCCGAATAGCTGTCTCTTGCACGGTCTCGCCAGGTTCCATTTTACCTTTTGGAAGATCCCATCGTCGATTGCGATAGATTACCAAAACTCGCCCCAGCTCATCGAACACTACACCCCCACCAGCTAACACATAGTTGTCGCCGAATACCGACTTAAACATTGTCAATAGCTCGTCGGGCGACTTCCCATGAAACACAACCCGCGAGTGCATCGGCATGTTCTCGATATATTCCAGAACCTCTCGGATTGCCTGATCGGAATGGGTGGGCACCATCAATGTATCCCGGTCGGAGGTATACGGCGTGGGGTCGTCAGTAAAAAGTAGCGGAATGTCTTTGAAATAGATCCGATAGGGATGATATTTTTGTTCCATCAAAACAATATTTTGAAAAATATGGAGGAAATTACCCGGTCGATCTTTGAGAATGCGCTCATAGTCAATTTTAATCGTCCGTTTCGGTGGCGTTCCGGACTGAAAGCGCCCGTGTATACCGACACCCGAATATTATTGTCGACCCCATCTGTTCGGGCGCAAATCGTGGGCAAAATTACGGAAATTATTCGGGCTGAAATGTCGGACATTGCAGGAATATGTGGTATTGCTACCGGTGGGCTGCCATGGGCTGCCATGGCAGCCCATGAGTTGAATTTGCCGATGATATATGTGCGAGCTACTGGTGGGAAAAATCATGGCACCCGGAAAAGTATAGAAGGCCAATGGGAAAATGGAGCCCGAATGGTGTTGGTTGAAGATACCATTTCGACTGGAGGAGCTGTGTTAATGGCAGCTGCGACCGTCCGCAAGTATGGGTTGAATCCAGTGGGTGTGGTCTCTGTGTTTAGCTATGGATTTTCCGGTGTGGCAGATCGAATCCGTTCTCGCGGAATGGCAGTTTTCACAATAGTGGAGTTCCCGATGGTTGTTCGGGACGCTATGGAACATAGGCGTCTTTCGCCCTCCGAAATTGATGGGCTCCGCAATTGGCATGGCAACCCGAAAAACTGGAAGCCTGGTAATATGGCTACATTCTGATCGGGAACGAAGGATGTTACTATTCGTATTTGATCCGGACTACTGAAGTTAAGGGTTTGGCCTGGCAGGTCAATATGAACCCGTTTTCAATGTCTTGAGAAGAAAGCCCTTCGTCTTCGTCCATATGTACTTGGCCTTCGAGGAGGCGTGCACGGCAGGTGGTACAGATGCCCATTCGACAAGCATAGGGTGGTTCGATACCCGAATCCAATGCGGCATCAAGGATATATTCATCTGCGCGTACTTGGATGTGGTGTTGTTCATCATCCAGCCAGATGGTCACTTCTGATACTTCGAACGATGCTTCTGAGGTAGTGGGAACAGTGGGTTCTTCTATCGATGCAGGGGCCGAGAAGAATTCCTTATGGATTTTTTGAGGATCCACCCCCAACCCGGCCAATGCGATCTCAGCCTCTTGAATAAGGCCTGCAGGACCACATAGGTAAAATCCGAAGGCAGATCCATAGGGGATCCCCTCCAAAAGAATTGATCGAATAGCCTCTCGGCTGAGGCGCCCCCGACGTCCCGTCCATTGTTCCGATGGTCGCGACAATGAATGAATTACCTGGAAACGCTGGGGATGCTCCCGTTCTAAACGATCCAGTATGGAGTGGAATAGAATGTGTGATTCGTGCCGATTTCCATATAAAAGCCATATTTGGCTTTTCAACTCGACATGGAGAATACTTTTGATCATTGACATTAAGGGAGTAATGCCACTCCCAGCACCTATCATCACGTAGGTGGCCGTACGATCGGATTGGGGTTCGATCACAAAATTACCCATCGGAGGCAATGCTTCCCATATGTCGCCTACAGCAGCATGCTCATTGACGTAATTGGAGATTTTGCCATCTCCAATCCGTTTGACCGTTACTCCCGGCATCTCATCAGTGTAAGGGCTGGTCATAAAAGAATACGAACGGCGATACTCCTTGCCATCAACAACGAAGCGAAATGTGAGGTACTGGCCTGGCTTATAGTGGAAGAGATGCCGGTATTCCTTGGGTATTTCGAAATAAAAGTCGTGAGCTAATGAGGTATTGGGGATTTTACGGATCAGGCGCAAGGGATAGAATTGCATATAGGGATTGCTTAATAGGGCAGGTCAGCCTTCGAGGGCATTGGCTCCACCGATGATTTCACTGAGTTCTTTGGTGATGGCAGCTTGCCTGGCCTTATTGTATTGAATGCGCAGTTCACGAATCAGCTCGGATGCATTCTCGGTGGCATTATCCATGGCAGTCATACGGGCGCCGTGCTCGGAGGTATGGGCATCGGATAGAATTCGGAATATTTGGGTGCGGAGAATCTGAGGAACCAGCACTTCAAGTAGCTCATTTTCCGAAGGTTCAAAGAGAAAGTTGGGGTGGACTTGTGCACTGGTACGCTCCTCCTTAGGCGAACTCATGGGAAGGAATGGCTCCACAGTAGGAATGTAAACTAATGCATTCTTAAATTGGTTATATGCGATTTCAATCCGATCGTAGGTGCCGGATCGGAAAAGATCGACTAATTCGTCGGCCAGGGAACGAGCTTTTTCGAAATTGAATCGGGCAAGGTAATTAGGATACTTCCGCACCATTGACCATCTTTGCTTGGCCAGGAATATAAGTCCCTTTTGACCAATGCCAATGAAATCAAGGGATATATCTTTATTCCTATATTGTTTCTTGACGTGGGCTGCGAGGTATTTGGTTAGCGTCGAGTTGTAGGCGCCGCACAGTCCCTTATCTGATGTAACGAGTACGATGAGTACTCGTCGCAGGGGACGTGTGGCAAACAGCGGGTACACCGGGGAATGTTCATCTACGCTATGGCGAAGGTAGCGAGACAGTTCAGTGAGGTTGTTTTCGTAGGGGCGAAGTGTGATGATGGAGTCTTGGGCCCGACGCAGCTTGGCAGCGGATACCAATTTCATTGCCCGTGTAATCTGCTGAGTGGAAATGACCGAGGCGATGCGCTTGCGCAGGTCTTTGAGGCTAGCCATCGAAGACAGGATTATGCTTTGAGCTGGGCGATAATCTCGCGGGCGGTATGTTCAATGACAGCTGCAATCTCGTCATTAAAGGTTCCTGCCGCAATTTGTTGCAACACGTTGCTTTGTTGAAGGCGCATTAGTTCAAGGAATTGCATTTCGAATTCGCCGACCTGTTCCACCTCAATTTCCATAAGGAGCCCTTTAGTCCCCGCATAGATGAGGGCCACCTGATCTTCAACGCGCAGTGGCGAGAATTTGTTCTGCTTGAGGAGTTCGACGAGGCGGGCGCCTTTATCGAGGACCATTCGTGTGGCAGCATCCAGGTCGGATCCGAATTTGGCAAACGCTTCCAGTTCACGATACTGAGCCAGATCAAGTTTTAGTGTCCCTGCCACCTTTTTCATGGATTTGATTTGGGCGTTCCCTCCCACGCGAGAAACAGAAATACCAACATTGATGGCTGGTCGGATACCTGCGTTGAATAGGTCGGCTTCCAAGAAGATTTGTCCGTCGGTAATTGAAATAACGTTGGTGGGGATGTAGGCAGAGACGTCGCCGGCTTGGGTTTCTATGATGGGCAAAGCGGTAAGGGACCCACCACCTTTAACTTGATCTTTGATGGATGGGGGAATATCATTCATTTGTTGGGCAACGCTATCTTCACCAATAATCTTAGCGGCTCGTTCCAGGAGGCGAGAGTGAAGGTAGAAGATATCACCGGGATAGGCTTCCCTACCGGGGGGGCGTCGTAGCAGCAAGGAGACCTCACGGTAAGCGACAGCCTGTTTGGAGAGATCATCGTACACTACCAAGGCAGGACGGCCGGTATCCCGAAAATATTCGCCAATGGCACATCCCGCGTAAGGGGCATATACAATCATGGGGGCAGGGTCGGAAGCGGAAGCGGCAACCACTATCGTATAGTCCATAGCGCCCTTCTCTTCCAAAACTTTGACAATCTGGGCAATAGTGGAAGCCTTTTGGCCACAGGCCACATAAATGCAGATCACAGGATCGCCTTTTTCGTAGTTTGCTCGTTGGTTGATAATGGTATCGATTGCAATGGTTGTTTTGCCAGTTTGGCGATCTCCGATAATTAGTTCGCGCTGTCCCCGGCCAATAGGGATCATAGCGTCAATGGCTTTAATCCCGGTTTGTAACGGTTCTTTAACGGGTTCGCGATAGATAACGCCGGGGGCTCGCCGTTCCAAGGGCATCTCGTAAAGGGGACCTTGGAGAGGGCCCTTCCCGTCGATGGGTTGTCCCAAAGTGTTAACCACTCGCCCGATCATGCTTTCCCCCACCATCACTGAGGCAATCTTGTTGGTACGACAGACTTCATCACCTTCCTTGATGCGATCCCATTCGCCCAGAAGCACAGCCCCTACGTTGTCCTCTTCGAGGTTCAGTACAATCCCTGTGACGTCGTGAGGAAAATCGAGCAGTTCTCCTGACTTGGCTCCACGAAGCCCGTAAATACGAGCGATTCCGTCGGTTACTTGCAAGACCTTACCCACCTCTTCCAATTTGGCATCGGTTTGAATCCCAGCCAGCTCCTCACGAAGGATAGCGGCTACTTCATCCGGTCGAATATTCACCATGATATTTGATGTTTTATGAATCAACTAATGTTTTGCGGAGACTATCCAATTGCGTGCGTACACTTTGGTCTAACTTATATCCCTCAAATTCAATGATAAATCCACCAATCAAGCGTTCATCTACAGTGGAGTGTAGCTGAAGCACTTTCGCATCCCGAAGGGGAGGAAGCGTAGTTACCCATTGTTTGAACGACTCCAGCAGCTTTTCAGCCCTTCCGAAGGGTAGATAAACCATTACCTCGGCAATCTTTCGTTCGGCCTTATATAGTTGCAAATACGCATCAAATACCTCCAACATATATTGCTCACGTCGCTTACGTAAAAGAATATCAATAAACCGAAGGGTCAGCTCATTCAGTTGAGTCCGAAAAATAAGCCGAAGGATACGTTGTTTTTTGTCTCGGTAAATAATTGGCGAACGCAACAGATTTCGGAAGGGTGCACTGGCTTTTCCCAATTGAAGGACAGCTTGGGCATCGCTTGCCACATTTTCTGTCACGTTCCGTTCTTGGGCTAACATCAGCAAGGCTGCTGCATATCGCCGAGCCACTCGATATGAACTCATGGCACCACGTTAGTTTTGGGAGATGAGGCGTTGGATATATGCAATCTGTGCTTCCCGGTCCTTCAATTGGGTCCGTAAGATTTTTTCGGCCATATTCACGGCCAACACGCCTACCTCTTTTTTGAGTGCTGCTAGGGCTTCCTGTTTTTCAGATTCGATACGTCGTTGGGCTTCTTCAAGGAGTTGTTTTTGTTCGATGATGGCTTTCTGGCGGGCTTCTTCCAGGATCTGATGCTTCATAGAGCGGGCTTCCTTGAGAATTTCGTCGCGATGTTGGCGTGCTTCTGCCAGCAACTGATCCCGTTCTTTCTGAAGGCGTTCGTATTCTTTTTGGGCCTGTTCTGCTTTTTGAAGGGCATTTTCAATACGTGCTTCGCGTGCTTCTAGTGCATTTAGGATGGGCTGCCATGCATATTTTTTGAGCAAAAACAGAAGAACGAGAAAAATCACCAGCGTCCAGAAAAATAGACCAAACTTGGGAAGAAGAAGTTCCATAACTTAATGTTGCTTGGGTTGCGTTAGATGGTGTTTTTCAAAAAGGGGGGCTTTGGCCTGCCCCCCGGTAGGCATTAAACAAACAGAATCAATAGACACACCACGGCACCAAGCAAAGCTACACCTTCGATGAGTGCGGCAATGACCAGCATCCCTCCGCGAATGTCTCCGGCGACTTCGGGTTGACGGGCCATGGATTCCATGGCACTACCCCCGATCTTACCAATTCCCAGACCAGCTCCAATGGCCACTAACCCTGCTCCGATTGCGGCGCCTGCTTTGCCAAGCTCCGCTGCCAGTAAGGCTGCTAACAATTCCAACATAGCTATTTTGATTTTAGGGTTTTAATGCGATTTTTCGTGATGTTCATGGGTTTCCAATGCCATGCCCAAAAACACGGCTACCAGAATGGTAAAAATGTAGGCTTGAAGGATGGCTACCAATAATTCAAGGCCGAACAAAAACAGCCCCAGGGCTATAGAAAATAAGGAGGTACCAAATCCTACAGCCACATGTAGCTTGGCCATGATGAAAATGAGGCTTACGACACTGAGAATTAACACGTGCCCGGCGGTGATGTTGGCAAACAAACGAATCATCAACGCAAAAGGCTTCGTGAAAATCCCCAGCACTTCAACCAATGGCATAATGGGCAAAGGAACTTTCAACCACCATGGCACGCCTGGAGTCCAAAAGATGTGCGTCCAATAGTCTTTGGTTCCGTTAAAGTTGATAATCAACAAAGCCAACAATGCCAGTGCACCAGTTACAGCAATATTGCCTGTGATATTCAACCCCCATGGCAATAGGCCCAACAGGTTGGCAAACCAGATGAAAAAGAAAAAGTTTAGGAGTAGCGGGGTGAAGCGGGCAGCATGGACTTTACCCATGGAAGGGACCGCAATATCATCGCGTACAAATAGGATGATGGGCTCCATGAATCCCTGAAGGCCTTTGGGAGTCCAGCGCTTTGAGTAGGTACGGGCAATCGCCCGGAACATTACAAACAGCAATAACGCCGTGAGGAATAGCCCTGCAACTACTTTGCTAATGGAAAAATCCCATAGCCGTGCTCCGTCTTCTGCTGTCAACCGATCATGGGAAAGCACGATGCCCCGATAGGAATGCGTTGGGCTGTGATATAAATACCGGGAAGAAAATATTTTGAGCCCTTGACCTTCGTGATAAACGATGATGGGAAGATAGATCGTGGCATGGAACCCACCGTACGAGAAGAAGTGCCACTGATAGTCGTCCAACAAGTGGTGGACAATAACGCTCCCAATGTCGTGTTCGTGGTGTTCGGTAGTATGGGCTTCTTCGGAAGCATCAACTGCTGCTCCCGCGAACGACCACCCCATCGAAGCCAAAAGTGATGCGCAAAAGATGATGAGCTTGCTCATCCGATTGGGTTATGATTTTTGAGGAGGGATAATAGGTGGTGTATTTCCAAGGCGGTGTAGGCAAAATAAGCAATCAGCAATGCAGGGACCGCGAC
>CAYVLB010000066.1:0-10403 GCA_964452325.1 uncultured Sphingobacteriales bacterium
ATCTTCTAAAAGCACTATATGATGTGTTCCCATTGAGTGCCTTTGAAATGGTCGAACTCAATCCCTTGTTGGACTGGGAGGGGAAAACAGTGCAAAAAGCCGTTAAACACCTGAGATCCGTATTAGTGGAAGCCGAATAACTTTTATGGAATTTTCCTATTCGCTGAGTGCAAGCATCCTGTGGTTGGGGTAAGGTTTTCCCGATGTTACCTTTCGCTGCTTATTCGTCAAGGGACGCTAGAAATATCGACTACGTAAAGACCTTCGAAGTTGTCAATTGTCATTGTGCTTACCATCCGTCATAAACACTTCCCACCTTTTGGTTTGATACGCTGACTAAATTGTGATAATGCTTGGGAAAAGCCCGGACAAATGAATCCAAGGATAAGTAAGGGCGCTTAAATGGAAGTTATGCCTGTTGTTGCATGGCTTTCCGAAGAAGGCGTAACTCCTCAGATGCATAATTCATGGCATCTGCATTTTCCGTCATACGTCGAAGAAGGTAAGGAATCACCTCCCGAACGGGTCCATAAGGGATGTATTTTGTTGCATTGGCCCCCGCTTTAGCCAAAGCAAAAGTCAAATTGTCACGAATTCCATACAATTGTGAGAACCATATATTGGGGTGGTTTACGGGTAAGTTAAGGCGTTGCATCTCATCAACTGCCAAGTGGCAGCTATCTATGTTGTGAGTAGCGATAACCGATTTAAGCGTATCGGCGTGTTGAACAGCCATCAAAACGGCACGGTTGTATGCTCGATCAGTAGCGGCTTTGGAAGGATGCAATGGGGAAGGGTAGCCTTGCCGACGCGCCCGTTCTCGTTCTTTTTCCAAGTAGGCACCACGAACCAACTTCATGCCACCGATCACACCCCGCCGACGACACTCTTCAAGATACCACTGGAAATATTCTAATCCGTCACGACGGTATAGTTGAACCGTGTGCATCACCGTCGGAAAATCTTTATTGAACTCCCATGTGTATTGATGAATTAATGCATCAATGGCAGGCTGAATCCAGGTTTCTTCAGCATCTACACATATGGTAATGTTATGCTGTTGGGCATAGCAAAACACCTCACCAATTTGGTCGGTGTAATATGACCAGCGCTTTTGCTCCGAGGCAGATGCAATACCCAACGAGATTTTTTCAGGAAGCTCAATACCTGTAATTCCAGTCAGCTTAAAGACTACGAGGGGGACCTCAGGGTGGGTGGCAGCCCGATCGATGTTTTCCTTGACTTCTGTGAGTACTTTTTGTTGGGTGCTTTCCGATTCAGCACGTTCTACCGCATAGTCCGGGATGGAATATACCCCATATCGACGGAGGCGTTGGGCCAGTTGGAGCACTTCATCAATGGTTTCTCCTCCAATGAAAAGCCGATATAGGGTCTTGCGAATCAGGGAATGAAACAGGGGCATTTGGGCTGCCCAGCGCAGGAAAGGTATGATAAGGCGCAGCCATTGAGGATGCGAAACAATCTGATAAAGACGATATGCCAAGCGAATCTCCGAGGACGACTTGACCGCATATGCAACATGGGGATCGTCAATCTCAAGAAGTGAAGGCACTATCACAGAATTTGACCTTACAAAATTAGCGGCTCAAGACATTGCCTTTTTCCAATCTCAGCAACTTTGCACGAAACTTGCGTTCTTTGTAGTAACTAAACACATAAGATTTATGCGCAATCTACTCATGGGATGGATAATGGGTGTAGGAATTGCTATGCTCTCATTTGCTCAGGGAAGGCAAGAATTGCCAAATGTTAAAGTTCGAACCCTTAATGGACAGGAGGTCAACCTTCGCGAATGGATATTAGATGGCAAGAAAAATACAGTGATCTCTTTTTGGGCGACGTGGTGCACCCCATGCAAACGAGAATTGGACAATATGAATGACTTTGTTGAAGAGTGGAGTCAGCAGTATAATGCTCGATTTGTTGCCTTGTCAATTGACAACAGCCGTAACGTCCATAAAGTGGCTCCTTACGCAAAAGGGAAAGGATGGAAATATGAACTTCTTCTGGACCCCAACGGCAATACGCGTCGGGCCCTCAACTATATGATGATCCCATACTTGATTATTGTCGACCAGCAGGGAAATATTGTTTACAAGCACATTGGATATCAAGAAGGTGATGAACTTGAGGTAGAAGAAGTGTTGGTTAAGTTAATGAAAAAGTAGTCCGAAGAACTGTTTGTTATCCTAAATTATCCCTAAGAAAGATTGGTGGACAAAGAGCATTTACCTTTGTTGGCAATTATGCTTAATCTCAATTGCCATGAGATCGTTGGTTGTTTTGATTGCCTTTGGAGGATGGCTGGTCGGTAGCAGTTGTTGTCGACTCCCTTACCGGTCGATTGAGTTTGGTTCGTCGGGTGGTTTCACGGGTGGAACTACTGCCTACGCATTGCGCAGCGATGGGCAACTGAGTTCGATAACGGGAAGCAAAGATTCCTTTCGGGTATCGCAGAAAGATCTCCATCGAGTGAAACGCCAAGTCCGGCGAATCGTTAAGCGTTATAAAAGTGGATATGATAGACCTGCGAATATGACGAATTTCCTTCGGATTAAGACTTCATCAGCTCAGGTGGAGTTTCGGTGGGGAGACGCCCATCCACCCGCTTCTGAAGTGGTTACACTCTATGAAACATTATGGGAAATTACCCGTAAGCACGTCGCGGGGTCTGGACACTAAAATCTAAGAGCTATGAAAGAAGTGAAATATTTATTTATTGCAATTGCCTGTTTGCTGGATGCAGTCTATTTGTGGGGACAAGGTCAGTTCAGTGCCAAACAGAAGTTGCCTCAAGTTCCACATGCTGCCCCATATGCTGATGTTGTTATTGACGGCAGTCGAAATGTCCCTCCCTCTTCGTTAGTGCCATGGCAATATCCCATGGCATGGAAACAGCCTATCTCCCATGATGCAGCATTAGTGATACCCGGCCATAGTGTCCGCCATCTGAACGGACGCAATGGCACGCCGGCCTTTTGGACCGCAGAACCATCGGCGACCTTGGTCGAAACCAAATCAGAGGCCCCATCAGTTGAAGAGATGGTCAACACCGCCTTGGACTTTATGCTGGAAAATTCCGGCATTTTTCGATTAGATAATCCTCATGCCGAAACGCAAATCATATCTACCGAGACTGATGATCTGGGGAAAACCCATATTCGCTTTCAACAACAATACAAAGGTGTTCCGGTATGGGGAAGCGATTTTTATGTGCATTTTGATGGCAATAAGATGTATTGCTTTAACGGGCGTTACGAACCGACCCCTCGGGGCCTAAATGTGGTTCCCACCGTTTCCGCATCGGTGGCACGGCAAATGGCAATGTTTCATTTGAAAGGAGAGGGTAAAGCTATGCATCCGTTGACTACGTGGGCTATTGCCTTGGGTATGCAGCCAGTGCACAGTCGATTGGTCATTTATCCTTCGAACGAAAAAACGCTACATCTGGCATGGCATTTGACATTGCGCCCGAATGCGATCGATCGGTACGAATACTTCGTCGATGCGCATAGCGGCCAGATCATTCATCACTACTATAACACCCACGCCAACGGACCCGTGACAGGTCAAGGGGTCGATCTAAACGGACAGACGCGCACGTTGGAGCTATATCAAGTGGGCAGCACCTATCTTATGCTGGATGCTTCCCGGCCCATGTTTAACGCGGGAGCATCGCAAATTCCACAGGATCCTAAGGGAGCTATCATTACCTTAACCGCCAACAATACCCCATTAAAGAATGTCAATTATGTTACCTCTTCGTCGTTGAATAACTGGCCGAGTGATGCAGTTTCGGCACATTACAATGGAGGGACCACTTATGAATACTTCCGTACCACTCACGGGCGCAATAGCATTGATGGGCAAGGGGGAACTATCATCGGTGTGACGAATGTCTCGGACAAGGACGGATCATCAATGCCCAACGCCTATTGGAATGGTGTAGTGATAGCTTATGGCAATGGAGGTACTCCCTTGAAGCCGTTGGCCGGGGCGCTAGATGTGGCCGGACATGAAATGGCACACGGTGTAACCGAAAAAACTGCAGCTTTAGTGTATGAATATCAATCAGGAGCCCTTAATGAGCACATGTCGGATGTATTCGGGGCATGTGTGGATCGGGATGATTGGAAAGTTGGTGAAAACATTGTGAAAATCAACTATTTTCCATCAGGTGCCATGCGGGATTTGTCTAATCCTCATAATGGAGGGTCACCCGGAGACTTCTATTGGCAGCCTGCGCATATGAATGAATATGTACAAACGGATAAAGATAATGGTGGAGTACATATTAACAGCGGGATTCCCAATTATGCTTTCTATAAGTTCGCCTCTGTTCATGGCCATGACAAAGGGGAAAAAATATGGTATCGGGCACTCACAAAATATTTAACCCGTCGCTCGCAATTTATCGATGCACGAAATGCCATCGTGCAATCAGCAAAAGATCTGTATGGGGATAATTCAACTGAGGCTCAAGCAGTTGCGCAGGCATTTACAGATGTTGGTATTGGAGGTACCGGTGGTGGGGGAGGGGGAGGCACCGGTCGGGTGGTCTATCCTACCGTGCAGGGCAATGATTATTTATTAGTTCACGCATCTGGCAATGCCAATAACACCCTTTATCTGGTTGAAGCTTGGCAAGGTGGGCAAGTATATCCCATCAGTTCGACACTTTCCCGTCGGAAAGCCTCAATACTGGATGGTGGAGACTTAGCAGTATTCATTAATTCCTCCAATCACCAGGTACATATTATCGACATGAACCCGAATAATCCTGATGAACAGGCTGTACCAGGGCTGGGAAATCAGTGGAGCACGGTGGCGGTGTCGCCTGATGGCAACCGCATTGCATTGGTATCAATCTATGAAGATTCTTCCATTTATGTGGTAAATCTGGATGCTAACCCTCCTAAGATGGCTCGTTTTATGCTATATCAGCCATCGTATAGTAGTCAGCCCACCTACACTGTACGCTATGCTGATGTGATCCAATGGGATTTATCAGGAGAGTATCTCCTTTTTGACAAGTTTTCGTCCATTCCCGGCAATCCTCCAGTAAATCAGTGGGATATTGGATTCATTCATGTGTGGGATAACAATAAAAACGACTTTGGGACAGGCACTATTTACAATCTGTTTACCAATTTGCCTTCGAATCTTCACGTAGCTAATCCTTCCTTTGCTGAAAACACACCGGATGTATTGGCTTTTGACCTTTACGATTCAGATAATGGGGAATATAAGGTCATGGTAGCTGACTTGGCGGGCAAGAAGACAGGTGAAATTTTTACGCAATCGTTATTGGGTATTCCGTCGTTTACCCGGACCGATAATGCGATTATTTTTACGGCCCTTAGTTCGGGGGGGGATACGGTGATTGCAGTCCGTTCAGTAAGTGACTATACCCAACCTCAAGGCAATGCGCAGTTGTTGATTAATAATGCCATTTGGGCGGACTGGTTTGGTAAAGGGCAACGGGCATGGCCGTCCGGTATCCGACCGCTGGAAAGTGCCGTCCCTTTGTTGAAGATTCGTCCAAATCCAGTAGATGAGCAGCTGCGAATCGAACTTCCCGTTGACGAGCGTGTTCGTTCTGCCCGCCTTGAAATCCGGGATGCAATGGGACGACATGTGCAATCCGTACAGTTAAAGGAAACTCCGTCATCCTCGTGGGTAGTTGACGTACGTGGTTTGCCATCAGGAATCTATTGGATTCAATGGATTGAAAACGGCGGCCGAATTGCACGTACACGATTTGTTAAGCGATGAGGATTTAGCAAAAAGTAGTGCATGACCCAAGACGCCCCAATTGCCAGGTGGGGGCGCGTGGCTTATGCAATCACTTTTGAGTAGGTTGCATGTATCTTGGCGGTGGTGCATCCGATGTTTTGCATAAACCGTTGCATACGGGGGTTGAATGAACCCACCCATGCCAGTTCGGCAGTTTGTATCTTGGGATATTGCATTACAGAGCGATAGAAGTGATACACCAACATCACGTCCACTCCCTTGTTGTGGTAATCGGGTACCACACCGAATACCAATCCTTTGAGCCGGCGAGGAGGATACCACCGAAATAGGAGGGGCAATAGCCATTGGTTCCACCATCGAATCCGTCCCCCGATTCGACGGAGGTATTCGTTCAAGTCGGGAATCATGACGATGTATCCGATGGGACGGTCGTGATCGAATGCAAACCAGATGAGTTCTGGGATCACGATGGAATGGATTTTGTCGAGGAGTCGGCGAACTTCTTCGTCAGTAACAGGTATGAAGCCTTCCAAGTGTTGCCATCCCTCGTTATAGATACGGGCAGCCGCTTGGGCATAGGATGCGAGTTGTTCGAAAGAAAAATGGCGATATTGAAACGAATGCCCCCGTTGCTGGAGTTTCTGGGCTACACGTATCAGCCGATCCGCATTAAAAGTGGCTTTGGAAATGAGGTATGTATGTTGGCGAAACTTTTCAGAGTATCCTTCCTGTTCGATTAGCTGGCGGTAATAATGAGGTTGAAAATTTTCCTGAAACGAAGGTGGGGAGTGATGTTCGAGGAGTAAGCCCCAATAGCTTCCACGTGTGCCGAAATTAATGGGGGCTTCCACTGCTGTGCGTTTGTGGTTGCGGAGCCATTTTTCCGCAGTCTGGAAAAGGCGGTGGTTGAGCTCGGCGTCGTCTATGGTTTCCCAAAATCCAATGCCTCCTACGTCCGTACGTGAAGGGAATGTAAAAGCCGCAATGCGTCCTACGGGAACATGGTCAATGATGGCAACCCAGCGTTCAAAACGCCCACCAGATTGCACTAAGGGGTTGTGGCGCGAAAAAATGCTTTCGATATCTTGTGGCAGGTAGGGTACCCATTCGGGGATATTGCGGTATACGGTGTCGGCCACGCGATGAAAGATTTGTTGTTCCGATCGCGTATGCACCGGGAGAATTTTCATAAGATGTCATTTGATTTGGTCGGGAATCCACCAGAAAATGCGGTTCCATCGGGGAGATGTTTTTTCCTTATCCCATGAGAACCACACTACGATAGGTTTGCCGACGATGTGATCTTCGGGTATAAATCCCCAGAATCGGGAATCCAGTGAATTGTGGCGATTATCGCCCAGGGCAAAATAGTATCCCATCTTTGTTATGTAGTGGGTTATGGGTTGGTTATTGAGGAGTACTTTCCCATCGGAAGTAAGGGTTAATCGACCGGCATTTTCATATACTTCAATCATGCGCTTGTAGAGATGATAGGTTGAATCATTGAGGATAAGGGTATCCCCTCGCTTGGGGATATAAATGGGTCCATAATTATCCAAATTCCATTGAAATCGGGAATGGTGAGGGAAAAGGTTGGGGTTCCAGCGCACGGTATCGAGTACCTGTTGTACTTCCAACACGCCCGGTTGGTGTTTAATCTGGTTAATGATTATAGGGGTGGTGAGGATAAGTAAGTTTCCAGACGGCATTGCTAAATAATCTGCCCTTCGGATACCAAGTTTTTTGAAAAGTTGATGATACGAAAAACTTCCATCGGTGACGATATAATAGCTTAGCTGAGCGGAAGAGGGAGTGGGCAAGACCTTTCCGTTAAGATAAGTTTGTCCCTTGATGATTTGAAACGTATCACCGGGGGTAGCAACGCATCGCTTGATGTAGTGGTCGCGCTTATCGGGCGGATGTTCATCTTGCATGGGATAGTTGAAAACGATGATTTCGCCGGGTTCAATAGATTCAAGGGCGGGAAGTCGCATATATGGCAGAGACAAAAGCGTAGAATATGGCTTTCCACCGATGATGGGCAATTGATTATGGGCCAGTGGGAATGCCAAAGGCGTCATCGGGATGCGGGGTCCATAATGAATTTTGCTGACGAACAAGAAGTCGCCGACCCGTAACGTACGCTCCATTGAACCCGTGGGAATGTTGAATGGTTCTATCATAAATGTGCGCAACACCCATGCCACCACCAGTGTGAAGATCACCAGTTCCCAAATTTCCTGTGTGGCAGATTTTTTCGGAAGTTTTAGGCTGGCTTCTCGGACGCTGCCCAAATAGTGAATTCCCGGATGAAAGCCAAGGACCGGTAGGGCGATGAACGGAAATAATGAAACAAAGATCTGCCAGCCAAGGGAGTCTTTGCCCATGCATTTAGCCAAATCAACAAATAGGATAATCAGGGTAATGATGTTGAAGAACGGGATCATCAACAAGACAAGCCATCCTAATGACTTGCCCATTATCCGCAGCATCAGGTAGAGGTTCCATAAGGGAATAAATGCTGCCCATGGTAGTTTGACCTTTGCTTTTCGGAAGATTCCAAAAAGTCCGGCAGTAATTCCTATGTAGATGATAAAGGAGAGAATGATATAAAAGGTCATAGTGAAGTGTTTTGAAGGATGATTCCAGCAGGGTTCATCCAATGATGTTGGATGTAGTCATCGATGGAATAAAATCCGGGGGCTTGCTGAGTTAGCCATTCAAGGGCATCAAGGGCCCCATTGGCAAACCCTTGTCGGTTGCGGGCGACGTGTTTAATGGCTAAGGTAGCATTGGAAGTGTTGAACTGGAGGCAATGCGTTCCAAATATGTCTTTTTCTCGACGGTAAGTAATCATGGGAAGCATGGGGTCTGAGGCTTTCTCCAAAGGTGTTGGTGTGGTGTCTTCTCGGATCTGAAATGCAGGCAAATCCGGAAAATGGTGCTGGATTAAACGCATTAAGTGAAGGGCGGTACCACTGGGAGCATCTTTTTTAGAAACGTGGTGTACTTCATGGATTCGGATGGAGGGTTGCAAGAAACTTTGATGAATCAAACGGGAAGCAATATCGGCCAGAATGAACATTATTTGCATCATCCAATCGAAATTTGCTGACCACAGCACTTTCCCTTTTCCATTAAGGACGCGGTAACGGAAATCTTCGAGCCGGTCATACCAGCCTGTGGTACCTATTACCAAAGGTTTTTGAGTATGTAATGCCCATTCTATCGATCGTTCTACGGCACTGGCAGTTGAAAAGTCAATCCATCCCATCAATCTGTCTGGTGCAGTGGGAGGTATGGGATTTTGGTTGTTTGATATGACCAATACATCATATCCTCGCTGGCGGGCAGCATCTTCTACGGCTTTGCCCATCTTGCCATACCCAATAATACCGACCTGTTTAGGAGGCATCAGTAGAGATTTGTGATAATGCAAATCGGAGCAAAAATAGTGTTGACTCTACATCGGTTTTACAATAGTCGATGAGGTGACGTTGAATAAGAAGGCGTTGGTCGGGGGGAGCTTCTTCTATCATTCGATAAAATTCAAAAGCTGCTTGGAATCCATCGCGAATGGGCAGATGTTGATAAGGATTGTGGCCAGAAAAAACCGCTGTTGCTATTTTTAACGACTGAGAGTTGTTGAGGTCGGCGTGGTATATGCCATCAGGGCCAATAAAGCGTTGAATATCAATCATCCTATCTATCAGGGAGTTGATTGTTTTTGCCAATTCGGGATATTGCTCGGCCCACCCTCGAAGGGTGCGCTGTTCGGCATCTTGGGCAAATACTACTAATGTTCGAGCGGGTTGCAAGAACCGAATCAGTTGTTGAATCCATTGCTTATCGGGAGGAATGGGCTTATTAACGATTGCATGAATCCACTTTTGCGGGCTCCCAGGAGATGTTTCCAAGGTGGCTACATACAGAAAGGGCGTGCTTTGGGCAGGGGAGGTTCCATTGAATACCGGAATTACCAAATTATAGATTTCAAAGTCGAGGACAGCTATTGGCCATTCCAGCTTTTCGAGAAGTCGTCGAATACGTTTTCTGTTGATTCGAAGCCTCCGATCATGAAATGCCTCATATTGGATGTGTTGTTGGGGATGCATTGCCAGTTGTCCGCTGAGCCGTTGCGGTTCGATGATGTTCGAGTTGAGCATTTCCCGCCGCTGAGGCAACGAAAGGAAGGGGAGATATAATGCTGGATGATCGGAATATTGTTCCCAACATCGACGAAAAAAAACGCATCCGCCGTCGGCATAACATTCCGACTTGAGGTCGGCAGGTGGCGGCGATGGGGCATTGATAATCCGACGGACTTCTATGAGTTCCTGTTCTATTTTTTGTTCAAAAACAGGCGTTCGGATTTGGCTGGTTACATCGTGTTGTTGAAAGAAGGCATTCAAGTCGAGCGAATGCCTTCGCACATAGCGAGGATTCACTGTCCATAACCATACCCGACTGACCCTTATCCCAGCATGTCGCAACACATAATCTTGCAATCCCACATCCCACAGGTGGCGAAAGCGCATTCCCGGCGTCGACTTTACTTCAATAAGTTCCCACGCATCCCGGTCGGCATCATGCACCAAGATATCGGGTACTACCACAACTCCATC
>CAYVLB010000067.1:0-10377 GCA_964452325.1 uncultured Sphingobacteriales bacterium
GTGCTTTTTGCAGGTCAACGTCTCCCGAAACTATGACGGCGTTCATAGCACCTTTCTCACGGATATGACGAACCAAAGCCCGTGTATCTACTTCGGCAATCCCCACCACCTGGTGTTCGATGAAATATTCATCCAGCGACATCTCGCCCAGTGCCCGGGAGTAATCAGGCGAGAAGTGCGCCAGAACTATACCGGTTGGATGGATGTGATCTGACTGTGATTCGCTCCGCCGTATGTCGTAATTGCCGATGTGAGGGGCTGTCATGATGAGAATTTGCCCCGCATAAGAAGGATCGGTAAACACCTCTTGGTAGCCTGTCATGCCAGTGTTGAAACACAACTCCCCCCCCGCCATTCCTATTTTCCCTACGGCAATTCCCTCCCATACGGTACCATCCTTTAGCATGAGGATGGCGCGATCTTGGGGGGCCCAGGGCATGGGCAGATCCGACTATTCGTCGCTTTCGGATGAGGTAGGGTGGCTGGACTTTGCCGACTCACTATCTGCAGCGGTCGGCGGAGCAGCTGCACGCTTTTTACGGCGTCGGACGCGTTTCCGCCGCGTAGTCTGTTGGGAATAGGTATCGTTATAGTCAACCAATTCGATAAGGGCCATTTCTGCCGCATCACCCATCCGGGGCCCCAGCTTGAGAATCCGGGTGTATCCACCGGGGCGATCGCCAATTTTCTCAGCCACCTGATCAAATAATTCTTTGACTGCTTCTTTTTGTCGAAGATATCGGAAGGCCATTCGGCGATTATGGGTAGAATCTTTTTGGGCACGTGTGATAACGGGTTCGACGTATTTTCGAAGGGCTTTGGCTTTGGCCAGCGTGGTGATGATTCGTTTGTGGATAATCAATTGGGTGGCCAAATTGGCCAGCAGTGACCGCCGGTGACCATATTTACGTCCCAGGTGGTTGATTCGTTTTCCGTGCCGCATGATGGGATAATCTTATAGAGCTTTTTTGGTAGTGTGCATGCCGAGGCGTAGCCCCCGATCAGCTAACCGATTTTTAATGGTTTCGAGGGACTTTTTGCCCAGATTGCGAAATTTCATTACTTCGTCTTCGGGATATTGGACCAGTTCGCCCACCGTTTTTATGCCGGCTGCTACTAGGCAATTATAGGCTCGGGCACTGAGGTCTAAGGATTCAATAGGCTCGGCAAAGACCTCCGAGAGGTCTTTGAGCTCTTCAAGATCTTCCTCAGCACTTTCTTCGTGTTCCGTATAGAAGGAAGGATCACTTATTAGCGTGGCATGATCGATCAGAATGCGTGCTGCCTTTTGGACTGCTTCTTCTGGCGATACGGACCCATCGGTGGTGACTTCGATTACCAGCTTGTCGTAGTCAGTATCCTGGCCAATTCGATAGTCTTCCACATGGTATGCCACTTTCAGGATAGGTGAAAAGTTGGAATCGATGGGCAATAGTCCTTCCTCTTCTCGGCCGGTTTTATTTTCTTCGGCGGTTCGGTAGCCCCGTCCCTTGCTGACCACTAGCGTCAGCTTCAGGGGGACGGTACGATCAATGTGGGCGATAACGTGATCAGGATTCAGTACTTCAAAAGTGCTGGAAAATTTTTGTAGGTCTTCGGCAGTAACTACCTTTGATCCCGCAAACTCTGCTTTGATGATTTCCGAGTTGTTGTCTCCGTAAGGCTTCAATCGAATGCCTTTGAGATTCAGCATCAGCTCAACCACATCTTCGAGCATTCCATCCACTGATGAAAAAAGATGCAATACGCCATCGACTTTGAAGTGCGTAATGGCATATCCTTCGAGGGAGGAGAGCAAAATCCGACGCAACGCATTCCCTAGTGTCAAACCATATCCTCGCTCCAACGGGTATATCTCGATTTTGGCGGCATGGGGCGTGGCCAGTGGGGTAACAAATATCTTAGAAGGCTTCTGAAAGCTATCCATTGGTCTTGGCTTCAGGTTCGTCATATCCAATTGTCTTCTTTGATTATTTTGAATAAAACTCGACGATAAGGTGATCTTCTACTTTCTCGGGAACTTCGTCCCGCTCGGGGTATCGAATGAATTTGCCCCTTAGGGCGGCTTCATCGACTTCAATCCACGAATAATGTTTTCGCCTGCTTACTGATCCGAGCACACTTTGCACTGTCTTTGACTTTTCACGGATTTCGACAATGTCTCCCGGTCGAACGGAATATGATGGGATATTGGTGATTCGGCCGTTGACAAGGATGTGGCGATGGCTGACCAGTTGACGTGCGGCGGCACGGGTGGGTGCAAATCCCATCCGATATACCACATTGTCGAGGCGAGCTTCCAAAAGTTTTAAGAAGTTAGTACCTGTCAGCCCGGGGAGCTGTTCTGCTTTATAGAAAAGGTTCCGAAATTGCTTTTCCAGCATGCCGTAGGTGTAGCGCAGCTTTTGTTTTTCCATCAGCTGCTTTCCGTACTCTGATGTTTTAAGTCGACGTTTCCGAACGCCATGCTGGCCTGGCGGATAAGGCTTGCGAGTGAGTGCTTTATCGGGTCCGAAAATGGGTTCGCGAAAGCGTCGAGCCAGCCGTGAACGAGGTCCTCTGTATCGTGCCATAGGTGGTTGTATGTTTATACGCGTCGTTTTTTACGGGGACGGCACCCATTGTGGGGAACGGGGGTGATGTCCGTAAGTGATACCAGTTCGATACCGGCATTGTAGATGGCCCGGACTGCAGCATCGCGTCCGCTGCCTGGCCCCTTGACATAGACGTGGGCCCGACGCATCCCCAATTCGTAGGCCACTTTGGCCGCATCGGTCGCTGCAGTCTGGGCAGCATAAGGGGTGTTTTTCTTCGCCCCCCGAAAGCCCATCTTTCCGGAAGATGACCATGAAATTACGTCCCCATCCCCGTTAGTGATGGTAACAAGCGTATTATTGAACGTGGTTTGAATATAGACCCGTCCGGTTTGGTCAATACGGACCTTTTTTTTCTTCGTTACGGTACGTTTCCGCTTAGCCATAGGATGAGATTATTTAACGGCTTTTTTCTTGCCGGGCACGGTTTTGCGCCGTCCTTTACGTGTTCGGGCATTGGAACGCGTGCGTTGACCATGTACGGGCAGTCCGCGCTTGTGACGTAGTCCCCGATAACAGCCAATATCGATCAGCCGCTTGATATTCATTTGGACTTCTGCGCGCAGCTCCCCTTCTGTTTTGTATTCATCGACAATGATTTTTCGTATGCTTACCAGCTGCTGATCGGTCCAGTCCTTTACTTTGGTCTCGTATGGGACACCTGCCTTGTCGAGGATTTCACGGGCGGTACTCCGCCCAATCCCGTAAATGTAAGTTAGGGCAATCTCGCCCCGTTTATGGGTCGGAAGATCGACGCCTCGAATCCGTGCCATAGCCTACTGTTGACGTTGTTTGAAGCGAGGATTTTTTTTGTTGATGACGTATATGCGCCCCTTGCGGCGCACTACTTTGCATTCGGAACTCCGCTTTTTAACGGATACGCGTACTTTCATGGCTACTTAGTCGTTTTATACCGGAACACAATCCGGCCGCGGTTGAGGTCGTATGGGCTAATCTCTATCTTGACGATATCGCCCTGGAGTATTTTTATATAATGTTTACGCATCTTACCGGAAATGTGTGCCAATAACACATGGCCATTTTTGAGGCGCACCCGAAACATGGCATTGGGTAATGCCTCGATTACTTCGGCGTCTTGGACAATAACAGATGATTTTTTGGCCATGTTCAAAAATTGGGCTGCAAAATTAACATTTGTTAATTATATCACGCCGCCCATGGCATATCGTCCTTTGACGCGCCCCCCTTTAATAAGGCCATCATAGTGGCGCATGATCAGATAACTTTCGATTTGCTGCAAAGTGTCCAGCATCACACCGACCATAATCAATAAGCTTGTGCCCCCGAAAAACTGGGCAAAAGCTGGATTAACTCCAATCATTATTGCGAATGTGGGCATAATGGCAACGAGGGCTAGGAAAATAGATCCTGGCAAGGTAATCCGACTTACCACATTGTCGATGAACTCGACGGTGGGACGTCCGGGTTTTACACCGGGGATAAACCCACCATTGCGCTTGAGGTCGTCAGCGATTTGTTGGGGATTGATGGTCACGGCAGTATAGAAATAAGTGAATACGATGATCAGGATTGCAAATACGAAGTTGTACCAGAAGCTCGTATAGTCATTAAATATCGATGCGATACCTGCTCCCCCGTCCGGCATAAATGTTGCGACAGTGGCGGGGATAAACATCAGTGCTTGGGCAAAGATGATCGGCATCACACCCGCTGCATTGACTTTGATGGGCAAAAATTGGCGCACCCCACCGTAGATGCGATTCCCGACCACCCGTCGTGCGTATTGAACGGGGATACGGCGGGTGGCTTGAACTAATGCCACTACTGCCAGTGTGACTAAAAACAAAAACACCATTTCCATCAGGAAAAGAAACAATCCCCCCCCTGCTTGTCCCATTTTCATTTCAAATTCAGCCGCCGAAGATTGGGGCAGGGATGCTAAAATTCCAATGGTAATGAGTAGGGAGATACCGTTGCCCACTCCCCGCTCGGTGATTTTTTCGCCCAGCCACATTACAAAAATTGTCCCTGCGGTGAGGATCAATACGTTGGTAACCATGAAGAGAAAATGTGGCATGGCCGTGGGGTTGATAACTGGCAATAGGGCTTCGGGTACTTGGGCACGCAGATTAACCAGATATCCCACTGACTGCACCATTGTGATGGCAACGGTAAGTAGGCGTGTAATCTGATTGATCTTGTTGCGTCCCGACTCTCCTTCTCGTTGGAGGCGTTGGAAATAGGGGAGGGCGACACCTAACAACTGAATAATAATTGAGGCTGAGATATAGGGCATGATTCCCAGTGCGAAAATCGATGCCCGGGAGAAGGCGCCACCTACAAATAAGTTGAAGAGTCCCAATAGGCCCTCCTGGGCTTGAGCGGTATAGCGTTCGAGGGCTTCGGGATTCACCCCTGGTAACACCACGTAGCTTCCGAATCGGTAAGCGGCTATCAGCAATAAGGTTAGGATAATGCGTTCCCGCAGCTCCTTGATGTTCCAGATGTTACGGAGGGTTTGAATGAACGATTTCATTCGTCTGCCTTTGTAATCGATCCACCGGCTGCTTCAATCAGCTGTTGCGCCTTTCGAGAAAATGCATGGGCTGATACTTTCAGCGGCTTTTCAAGGCGTCCACGCCCCAATATTTTAATCATTACGTTGTTGCGTACGAGCCCAAGCTGGTACAGCTTGTCGGGTGTAACCTCATCCAGTTGATATTTGATGGCCCATTGGTTAAGGCGATCTAAGTTGACAACTTGATAAGTTGTTTTGAATGGGTTATTGAACCCGAATTTCGGGATTCGTCGGTTAACGGGCATCTGGCCCCCTTCGTACGAATAGTTGCGTCGATATCCTGAACGCGACTGATCTCCTTTATGTCCGCGGCCTGAGGTTCCGCCTTTTTTCGAGCCTTCTCCTCGGCCAACCCGTTGATTTGGTCGTGTAGCTCCAGGAGCTGGACGTAAATTTTCCAACGTCATGATTGAAGATTTTCGATCGTGACAAGATGGCGTACTTTTCGGATCATGCCCCGAATTTGGGGGGTATCATTGTGAATTACCGAATGTCGGATTCGACGTAGCCCCAATGCTTTCAACGTTGCCTTTTGATCTTTGGGATGGTCGATCGCACTGCGCACCTGCGTCACTCTTATTTTGGCCATGACTTGCACTTTGGTGAATTAATTATCCATTAAATATTTTTTCCAGCGGCACTCCTCGCTCTTTGGATATCTGGTAGGCATCTCGCATTTTCAGGAGTCCTTTGAGGGTTGCTTTAACCACGTTGTGCGGGGTGGTCGATCCTTTGATTTTGGCCAGGACATCCTTTACACCTGCTACTGAAAAGAGCAAGCGCATTGCTCCGCCAGCGATGATTCCCGTTCCCGGTGCAGCGGGACGCATAAAAACTTTTGAGGCACCGAATTTTTCTTCGATCTCGTGGGGGATGGTCCCATTGACGACAGGTATCTTATAGAGGTTTTTTCGGGCATTGTTAATGGCTTTGTTGACGGCATTCATCACTTCGTTGGCTTTGCCCAGCCCATAGCCAACGATGCCATTGCCGTCTCCGACCACTACCAAAGCGGCAAACCGGAACCGTCGTCCTCCTTTGGTAACCTTTGTGACGCGGTTGATGGCTACGACAGCTTCCTTGAGCTCGACATCACTTTGGCGTCGAAAAACTTTCCGATGTTCAAAACCTTCCAGGCTCATGGTTGTGTAGGTCGTTTAATTGAATATAGCTTTAGAACTGCAATCCGCCTTCTCGAGCGGCTTCTGCGAGTTGTCGGATTCGGCCATGATATTGAAATCCGCCTCGGTCGAATACCACTTGCTGAATGTTATGGGTTTGGGCCCGTTCAGCCAACAGCTTTCCTACCATGGATGCCTTCTCAGTTTTAGTGCCTGTGGCATTAAGGATTTCTTTTTCCAGGCTTGATGCTGCACATATGGTATGCCCTTTTTCATCATCGATAAGCTGGGCATAGATATGCATATTGCTTCGGTAGACAGCCAATCGGGGTCGTTGGGCGGTTCCCTTTATTTTTTTTCGAATGCCGCGTCGGATGCGGTGGCGGCGATGCAATCGTCGTTTGAGACCTTCCATCGTAATTTCATTTTAGATTATTTCCCTGCTGCTTTTCCAGCTTTTCGGCGGACGTATTCTCCAACGTAGCGGATGCCTTTGCCTTTGTAGGGTTCGGGTTTACGTAGGGCTCGGATACGGGCAGCTACTTGTCCTAGCAATTCTTTGTCATGCGACTCGAGCGTAATGATGGTATCTTTTCCTTTTCCCGCGTCGACGGATACTTTCACTTCTGGGGGAAGTATCATTGTTACGTCGTGTGAGAATCCTAACGACAGTTCCAATTGTTGGCCTTTGGCTTCGGCACGGTATCCTACGCCCACCACTTGGAGTTTCTTGGTAAATCCCACGGAGACTCCTTTGACCATATTTGCAATGAGGGATCGGTACAGGCCGTGGAGTGCTTTATGGTGTTTTTGGTCAGAGGGGCGCTTCACGACCACTTTTCCATCGTTGATTTCAATGGTGATGTCTGGATTCACTTGGAGATGCAATTCTCCTTTCGGGCCTTTAACGCGGACTTCATTATTCGCCAACAGGCTCACTTCCACGCCTTGCGGAATCGGAATCGGTAATTTCCCAATTCTTGACATGATACTCATACTTTAGACGACGTATCCGATGATCTCTCCCCCAACGCGTAGTCGGCGGGCTTCTTTATCGGTCAGGACGCCTTTGGATGTGGAGACCATAACAATTCCCAAGCCATTGGCTGATCGGGGGATGTTTTGCCATCCTTCATAGCGGCGCAGGCCAGGGCGGCTGATTCGGCCAATGCGTTTGATGACGGGCTCTCCTCCGGCTTTGCCGGAAGCATGGGTATATTTGAGGGCAATCTTGATTGTTTCTTGGTTGCCTATTCCGGGTTCGAACTTGTAATTAAGGATATACCCTTGGTCATAGAGGATTTTCGTGATTTCTTTCTTGAGCTTTGAGGCGGGCACCTCGATGACCCGTTTTCGGGCCTTAAGGGCATTACGGATAATGGTGAAGAAGTCTCCTATCGTGTCCATAATATTTGTTGATATTTACCAGCTGGCTTTGGTTATTCCGGGCAAAAGGCCCTTGTGAGCCAGTTCGCGAAATTTGTTGCGACACAAACCGAATTGGCGGAGGTAGCCTCGGGGGCGTCCGGTAATTCGACACCGGTTGCGCAGTCGCACTGGTGAGGCATTGCGGGGTAGGCGGTCAAGGGCTGCGTAGTCGCCTTTCTTTTTCAGCTCTGCCCGGTGGGCAGCGTACTTTTCAACGGTGCGTTTCCGTTTTTCGTTTCGAACAATTAATGAAAGTTTCGACATGTGGCCTTGTATGTTTTGGTGTTTATGGTTTGCGTTGGAAGGGCATTCCGAGTTCTGCAAGGAGCATAAAGCCTTCCTCATCGGTTTTGGCTGATGTGACAATGGTAATATCCATGCCCATGATTTTATCGACCTTATCGACGTCGATTTCTGGAAAAACGATTTGTTCTTCGATGCCTAGGGTGTAATTGCCCCGGCCATCCAACTTGGGGGATACGCCGCGAAAATCCCGTACCCGTGGCAGGGCTGTCCGAATGAGGCGTTCAAGGAACTCATACATTCGGTTGCCTCGTAGGGTAACCCGGGCTCCGATCGGCATCCCTTCCCGTAGCTTAAATCCTGCAATCGATCGTCGGGCATAGGTGGGCACTGCCTTTTGGCCAGCGATGAGTGTCAGCTCTTGTACGCTAATATCAACCAGTTTTTTGTCATTAACGGCTGCACCCACCCCTCGATTGATAACGATTTTTTGGAGGCGGGGGACCTGCATTGGCGACTTGTAGTTGAATGCCTTTTGCAGTTTTGGCACCACTTCCTCTTCGTATTTGCGCCTCAGATTGGGCTTATATTGCGTTGCCATTATTTGAGTATTTCACCGGTTTTTTTGAGGTATCGCACCCATTTGCCGTTGTCATCGCGTTTGCGCCCTACCCTTGATGGCTCGCCAGTTTTGGGGCTCACTACCATGACGTTAGATATATGGATTGGGGCTTCCATTTCGATGCGCCCTCCATCGGGGTGCTTGGCGGATGGTTTGAGGTGCTTGATCACCAGATTCACTCCTTCCACCAATACCCGTCGCTCTCGGGGATAGACTTTCAACACTCGTCCTTGTTTGCCTTTGTCTTTTCCGCTAATGACCATGACCACGTCGTTTTTTTTGACGTGGAGTTTTGGTATTGTGTTGTATTGTCTTCGCATAATTACAATACTTCTGGGGCCAGTGATACGATTCGGGCAAAATTTTTGTCGCGCAACTCCCGTGCAATGGGGCCAAAGATTCGGGTTCCACGGGGTTCATCTTGTTGGTTGAGTAGGACGCATGCATTTTCATCGAATCGAATGGCGGAACCATCTTTTCGTTGCACTTCTTTTCGGACCCTTACCACTACTGCCCGTGAGACTGTTCCTTTTTCAATATTGCCATTGGGGATGGCTTTTTTTACTGCGACCACAATTTTATCGCCCACTGTGGCATACTTTTTCTGGCTTCCACCCAGGATGCCGATACATAGGACTTCTTTGGCTCCTGAGTTATCGGCTACTACCAGACGAGTTTCTCGCTGAATCATTGTTCCTGGATTTGAGGTTATTTTGCCTTTTCGATAATTTCGACAAGGCGGAACCGCTTATGTCGACTCAAGGGACGTGTTTCCATCACTCGTACGGTATCTCCTACTTGCAATTGGCTGTCGGGGTCGTGGATGATAAAACGCGCTGAGAGGCGCCGTCGCTTTTTGTATTGAGGGTGTTTGACGTAGCGATCGACGCGAATGACCGCGCTTTTTTCCATCTTGTTGCTTACGACCACGCCAACGAGGGTACGTCGGCGTCCACGTCTCGGTTGGGCTTCATTATTTGCATTCATCGGTTATGCATCTTTTTGTTGAGCGCGTTTTTTTTTCGACGGTTGATTTCGGTTAGCAGACGGGCAATATATCGTCGGGTATGGCGAATTTCCATGGGATTATCTAGGGGGTTGACATGGTGGGCCAGCCGTAGCCGTACCAAGTGTTCTCGTTGTTCGCGATATACTTCGATGAGTTCCTTGTCGGTGAGTTGGCGAATCTCGATATTACCCAGTTGTTTAGCCATGGTAGCTTATGCATTTTGGAGATAATCGCGCCGGAATACCATTTTGGTTTTCACGGGCAATTTTTGAGCCCCTAGCCATAGGGCACGCTTAGCATCTTTTTCACTCACGCCGTCCACCTCAAATAAAACGGTTCCGGGTCGGACGCGGGCTGCCCAAAATTCAGGGTTTCCTTTACCTTTTCCCATTCGAACTTCCAATGGCTTTCGGGTTACCGGATAGTCGGGGAATATTCGAATCCAAACCTTGCCAGTGCGGCGTAGGTGGCGTGTAATGGCGATACGGGCGGCTTCGATTTGTTGGGCGGAGATAAACGCTGGCTGCAATGCTTTGATGCCGAAGGTGCCAAACGATACTTCTGTTCCCCGTTGAGCAAGACCACGGATCCGTCCTTTTTGACGTTTCCGATATTTCGTTTTCCTTGGCTGCCACATAACAATTGCTACTTTATTGATTTATCGACGGCGTCCCCGACGGCGTCCTTGGGGCCCACTCTTTCGGATGCCGATGTTGAGGTCGAGTTCGCGCCGACCGATCACTTCTCCCTTAAAAAGCCACACTTTTACTCCGATGACTCCGTAAATGGTTTTGGCTTCT
>CAYVLB010000068.1:0-10337 GCA_964452325.1 uncultured Sphingobacteriales bacterium
GTAAACGCCACCAAAGAGGTTCGGATCCGTTCCGAAGGAATCGGATGGCTCAAGTTAATGGGACAAACACCTCGGCTGGTAATTCTTGCGGAAGGCATCGGCCAGGTAGATGCTTCCGATTTGAAAGCCCGTCAAGGCAAAGTAGTCAGCCAGGGTATCGGTACCGTCAAAGTGCACATAACCGACTCATTAAGCATCGCTGTCAAAGGGATTGGAAAAGTGATTTATTGGGGGAATCCCCCCATCTTAAAAGTTGATAAAACCGGACTCGGACGGGTAGAGAAACGCTAATGGATCGACACCTTTCCACCCCATGACTAGCATCGTATGTTTGCCCGGCAATAGCATCCACCGCTTCATATGCTCAACGGTCAAAAAATTGTCGTAGTCCTACCAGCATATAATGCCGAAAAAACCCTTCAGCAAACCTACCAAGAAATTTGCCAGGATATTGTCGATGAAGTAATCCTCGTAGATGATGCCAGTAATGACCGAACCGCTGAGCTCGCCCGTCAGCTCGGTATTCGACATGTAATTATCCATCCCCACAATCGCGGATACGGCGGCAATCAAAAAACCTGTTACCAAGCCGCACTGGACATGGGAGCCGATGTCATCATTATGTTGCATCCAGATTATCAATACACACCCCGCCTCATTCCTGCCATGGCCCATATCATTGCCCAAGGTGTTTATCCGGTCGTATTGGGATCACGCATACTGGGTGGAGGCGCCTTACGCGGAGGTATGCCATGGTATAAATACCTTGCTAACCGAATCCTCACCTTTATTCAGAACCTTGCCACTGGTGCTAAGTTATCCGAATATCACACCGGATACCGCGCATTTTCTGCACACATCCTGCGGCAAATCCCATTTCATCAAAATTCTGACGACTTTATATTCGATAATGAGATTCTTTGCCAAATCATTTATGCCGGTTACGGAATCGCTGAAGTTACCTGCCCTACCCGATATTTCCCCGAGGCATCATCCATTAACATCCCCCGAAGCATACGGTACGGATTGGGTGTGCTGAAAAATTCGTTCCTTTTCCTCATGGCCCGATGGAGAATATATCAGCCTTCCTTCCTCCAGGGCATCGACCGCAACCGACCTCGAAAAGAACAATATGCATAATAGGTATTGGGCAGCTATCGACATAGGAAACACACACATCAAAATTGGCATCCCAAGCTCGGATGGGCTGAATATCTTCCGAGTTGATTCTGTCGAAGAAGCATTGGCACAGCTACGCCATGCCAAGGTATCGCATGCAATCGTTGCTTCTGTCCGCAACAATAACACACAGCTATTTGAGCAATTGAACGCCGCCAACATCACTTCATTGCCATTCACAGCAGCAATGCCATTGCCATTCAAACCTTCCTATCAGGGAAGGCCAGGAGCCGATCGACTGGCAGCCGCATACTGGGCATGGAAACGAATCTCCGAAGTAAGCGCCGCCTTGATCATCATCATCGGAAGCTGCATCACTTACACCTTACTTAATCGCAAACAATGGCTGGATGGTGCCATCAGTCCAGGGCTCACCATGCGCCTACGAGCCATGCACCACTTCACCGATCGCCTGCCCCAAGTCCAACTTCCGAAGTCTCAGGACTTATCAACAACACCTGCGCTCTCTACTACAGCAAGCCTCCAAAAAGGGGCATTACATGGTGTAATCCACGAAGTGAAAGGATTTATCCACCAATGGCAGGCAATACACCCTCATCTTCAGATTTACCTAAGTGGTGGCGACGCACTGTACATTTGCCACCATATATCAGATGCCGAACACGTTACCGAAGTTGTCGTTCGCGGCTTGCTGGAATATGTCCATGATCATGTGCTTGACTAAAGAAATAGCAATCATCGGAATCATAGGTTGGGCAACCTTGGCCATCGCCCAAGTAGCAGATAATCCACTATCAGCTACGGGCCCAGGGTGGTACGACCCCTATTCCGGTCATGCTCCCGGTAGCGCCAACCCTTTCATCGGTGTGGACTCCATCGATCCCTCCCCGGCAATACCTGCATCGTATGCTTTATCTGAACATGTTCACATCCAAATGCATTTCGCCCTACGGGGAGAATATTGGCAAATTGACTCCACACGATGGGGCCTTTCCGCACGTCCTACCAATCTTTCAATGGCATGGCCCCTTAAAAAATCTGCTTCGCTGTCGATATACGCCTTGATGCAGCCACTGGCCAAAGCCGGCCATGGATGGCTCGAACAAGGAACCGATGGCGAATATCCCATCACATGGGCCCGAATCCATCGCGGGAGCCTCCAACGCATCGAATTCGGAACGGCATGGCGACCTCATCCTAACATCGCCATTAGTATTGGACCAACCTACGTATGGGGACGATACCAATCTCAAAGTGAACTCCATTATCCCGATTCAGTATCCGATCACTACATGACCGTAGTCATCGACCGCCTCCAAATAAATGGATGGTCCCTGAAGTCCTCCGCAACCCTTACCTTCAATGCCCCCGCTAAGATCCACCATACGGCTGCCGCCTACTACATGCCAAATACCAACCTCCGCGCTGATGAAGTCCATGAATATGGCGTCGATATTTCCCGAAATGGCAATCCAATCAATACACACATCGACTCATCGGCAGGTTCCTTACTCTTGCCCGCACATTATGGAATAGGATATGCCCTCCAATGGCAACACTATCGACTCCTCTTTGCTTTCGAACAAAGCAACTCCTTCCGCCCTTCCGGCCTGTTTCGCTTCGGAGAATGGAACGGACCTTTCCACCAATGGAATGTGGCTTTTCAGTGGAAACCCTTCCGACCCATCATAACTTCCCTCTATGACTTCCGACATGACATTGGAATATACTCCCTTCAACAACCGTTCACCTACCAAAACAAATATCTCCAAGAATACGGACTTACATTGGGTACTTCTTTCCATACTTCCGTGTCTGCTTCACGCATCTCATTGAGAGTACACATCGGACAATTCACACCCAATGGAAATTATCCCCATTGGATAACACACATCCAAGTTGGTATTAATATTGCAGACAAATGGTTTGAGCGACCTTACTGGGACTAATCCTGAAAAAAACATCATCTATGACATACCGACGCCTATTTTTCTTGATGGGGATCCTATGGACAGGAACTTTGACCCATATAGCATTTGCACAAGGAAAATGGGGTGCTGACAGCGCCACTGCCATCCAAGAATACTCCCTGTATTTAGAATATGCCAAACAAAAGGATTACCAGAACGCCTATCCCCATTGGCAATGGCTGGTTACCCACGCCCCCCAGGTCAACGAAGGCCTCTATATTCGAGGTGCTCGCATCCTAAAACACCTCATCAAAATCGAAAAAGATCCCCAACGTAAGCAACGACTCATCGATTCTCTGATGAATCTCTACGACCAACGCATCCGATACTTCAACAAACGTGCAGACAATCTGGCACGAAAAGGGGCAGACCTACTTAAATACCGACCCCAAGCATTCGACTCCGCTTATTATTGGCTCAAAGAATCCGTTGCAGGAAATACCACCATCTACTCGGCACCTTACTATTTCATTGTTACTGCGGTCAAACGAGTCAAAGCGGGACAACAAACCAAGAAAGCACTACTGACTGACTATGAACAAGCCACGGCCCTGATCGACCAGAATATCGCACAACACGGGAACAAATCTGACAAATGGCAACGGTCAGCCGATAAGATCAACAAGCTGATGGCTCCATTCCTTGACTGTGACGCCATTGCCAAAGCATTAGGCCCCACCTTTCAACAACGCAAAGACGACACTACGTTCGTCAAAAAACTGATTCGCCTTCTTGAAGTCAAAAAATGCCAAAGCCCCTATTATGCCGAAGCCCTCGAAGCCTACTTGGCCCAAACTGGTGATGCCGCCACCATGCGAAAATTAGGACGCTACCTTCTAAAAAACGGGCAAGCCGAACGGGCCCTCCATATCTTCAATACCTACAAAGAGCGTCTACAAAATCCCATCGACCAAGCAATAGCCGAACTCAGCATTGCCGATGTGCACCGCCAAAAAGGGCAATACGCCATTGCCAAGACGCATATCCTGAAAGCCATCCGCTTGAATCCTAATTACGGCGCCGCCTATCTGATGTTAGGCGATATCTACGTTAGCGGACGTAAAAGCTGTGGTGATGAATTTGCCCAAAAAGCTATCTATTGGGTAGCTGTAGATAAGTATACACTGGCCCGTGCCAAAGACCCGTCGGTGGCCGATGAAGCCAACAAGCGAATTGCCCTATATCAAAAATATTTCCCTTCCAAAGAAGATATTTTTTTCCACATGGGCGGAGATGCCGAAGGTAAGCCCTACCAAGTGAAGTGTTGGATTAATGAAACTACAACGGTACGGGCACGCCCTGAATAAGCGCCTTTTGGCACTGATAACCCTTATCCTCACACTTAGTGGATGTCAAGATGCCCCCATCCCTCCCATACCCCAATCCCCTGAAACGCTACCCGTAGAAGAAAGCGAACACATCACGACCCGATACTATCGTTCTTCTTTCCTGTCGGCACGATTATCGGCACCCCTTTACCGCCGCTACGAACCCGGACCCACCGTCAAAGAGTCTTACTTAGAATTCCCCAAAGGCATCACCATCCAATTGTACGACTCCGCTACCGGCCGAATGCAAGCTACGGTACATGCCCGATACGCCCGCCGTTACCTCAGCCGCCACCTCAGCCGCCTACGCCAAGAAGTGCTGTTGGTAAATCCAAAGGGAGATTCTCTCTTGACAGAAGACCTGTTTTGGGACGAATCTAAAAATCTAATCTATTCAAAGACACCCGTGCGCGTCGTCACTGCCAAAGAGGTGATCCTGGCAGAAGGATTTGAATCGGATCCGGAAATGACCAATATCCGATTTTACAAAATTCGGGGACGCCTTCAGGCATTCCCCGGCTCACTAGGAAAACATTACTCATCTGGAGCATTGGATGGCTCGCGCTGAGCGCATGGGCCCAAAGCGAATCCATTCGTTGGATCAATCAGACCTACGACTATGGCGTGGTAGACGACCCCACCCGTGAAACTGTCGTTTTTCACGTAGAAAACATCTCCAACGATCCCGTAACACTTCGGGTCGTGAAAAGCGCTCGGGGGATTGAACCAATCACACCAACGGTCAGGCTGGAACCCCATGCCGTCGGATCCCTACGCGTTCATGTAACAATACGCAAAAGTGGTCGATTCAACAAACAGCTAACCGTAAGGACCGACAAAGGCGGTCACTACACCCTTTTTATCAAAGGACGAGCTATCCAACGCAATAAACAACCACAAGATTGTCCGGACCTGACGGGCAGTGTACGTTATACCCCACCCCAATATTCTTTGCGGGTGCGGGTATTGGACCGTACCACAGGACATGCTATCCGTCGGGCCGCCGTCCAAGTGGAAGGAGGTAAACAAATCACAGGCATCACCGATGAAGAAGGATTCTACAAAAAAACTCTTCCCATTGGACAATACTTTATTCGGGTAGAAAAACCAGGATATCTACCTGCCGATACATTCTCATACGTCAATGCGTCAATCCGACTAATGGAAATATACCTCCAGCCCCTGCAATCCAGTAAGGCACCACCTCCACAACCTGCTCCCTCACCTACACCTCAAAAAGTAACTGCTCCACGGCCTCGGGAAATAAATATCCTTGTGAAGGATTCGATAACTCAACTCCCAATTAAAAGTGCCGCCATAGCAATATGGCAAGGAAAAAACTACTTGGGCAAGTGGTATTCATCCAAAGATGGACAAATTCATCTCCAATTACTTCCCTATCCTCATCAATTGAAAATACGCCATACCAACTACCCCCCGAAAGAACAGCTCCTTGTCATTGATTCCATCCAATCTCATTACACGATATGGCTATCTTCTACATCATCTACGGCTTCGAACACCATGGAACCTCCCCCCATGTCAACTTCCTCATCGCTATCCCATCCTTACCGACTTCAAGTCATTGATCCTAACGGACATCCCATCCCTGATATTCGTATTCACATCTACTCCAACAACAGATATCGCGGACGATATGCTATTTCAAGTCGGGGCACACCCCTTACGTGGTATGCTCAACCCGGCACCTATTATCTAAAGCTCTACGATCCAGCCAGCCGCTACCAATGGGATACCACAGTTACCTTACCTGCTATTCCTTCCCTTATTAAAGTCATCGCACCCACCAATTCAGCCCATCATACCTCGCCGTCTCATTCCCAGCCCGATTCAATCCTTCCCCTTCCCCAACCCCCGGCGCCGTTTTCTTCCGACACCGCCCGCATGATCTTACCACCCGAACTCTACCGCACCAACAACATCGTTTTCTTGGTTGACGTCTCCAGTTCGATGAAGCAGAAGATGCCTCATCTTCGGCAGGCCCTTTTTCAATTGATCCAGGCCCTTCGCCCGGATGATCGTATCTCGGTAATCACTTATGCTACTGCGGCCCATGTGGTAACGCGGGGCGTAAGTGGTGATGCCAAAGACTCACTCCATAAGGTTGCCGAACATCTACGCGCCGGTGGAATGACCTATGGTATCCGTGGTCTCCGAAAAGCCTACGAACTGGCTAATGAGTATTATGTTGCGGATGGAAATAATCAGGTTATTCTGATCACCGACGGCGAGTTCAACAGTCCAGATTATTCACGATTGGAACTGTTTCGTCTTATTAGGGACAACGCCTTAATCCCCATCAAGCTATCGGTCGTTTCCTTGGCCAATAAGGAATCTGTCGGACGCACCCTTCAGATGGTAGCCCTTTTGGGACGGGGCAGCTATCTCGCACCCCACAATAATCAATCCCTCCCTTCGGTTATATTAGATGAAATTAAGAAACAAAGCCGAAAGGATCGCTGATAGCCTTAAAACATAAATCCGCCTTCGGGCATCTCTTGATCGTCGCGGCGAGCCTTTTTCACTTGTCCTTTGTTCAACACCAACGACAGCCGCAAGGATATTACCTGACGAACCGTAGGGATATATGTTTCCACCGTTCTCGTCAACGACGGAGACTCGCTATAGGTAATCGTCGTATAATCAATCCAGGGCATTCGGAAGTCCGTAACGTACGAAAGCGAAGCTGTTAAACGATCCTGCCAAAAAGTACCCCGCAGAAAAAGCAGGGTTAGGTCAGAATGCCGACCAGTTCCTAGCCGATATCCATTGGAAGTAACGCGCTTACCCATGTGATTCATTTGCATTATTCCCACCGAAAACGGCGAATGAAATCGATATATCAGCATAACAAACGAGGTAAAATCGGCCACATTGCGGACGTTGCCATCAAGGGTGGTCAGCTGCTCGGCATACACATCCCCAGAAAGCATCATGAATACCTTTTTTCCCAGTGGAATGGGAAGGGAAGCTTCCATTCCATACCGAAAGTACTTTCCACTGTTTTCAGGACGATAAATCAACGTATCATTTTGCACGAACAACGCCTCTGCAATATAGCTCCGCGTGAAACGGACATAGGGCTCGATGCGGGCACGCCCCCCCATTGCGCCCAGCTGCATCGACGCACGATGAATCGTATACGGTTGAAGACTCGGATTGCCCTCCTGGAAAGTATACCGATCAATCATCCGACGAAAGTTGGATAGTTCCTGCTGGGAAGGATATCGAAGTTCACTTCGATACTTCCAACGCAAGCTCAGTATCCTATGAAATTTCCACATGACATCAAGGCTGGGTTGCGGCATGGTAAAGGTAATCGATCCACCATCGGTGTGCAGGGTAAATGACTCCATGGCACTTCCCCCTTTTACCGTCCATTTGCCCAACCGAAATGTCACATATCCATAAGCCTGATGGCGATTAAGTATGTTGAGATAGGAAGTGTCTATCATGGCCACACGATAAGTATCGATAGAGGTGTTCGCTGAATAAATGCCAAAGTCTTCACGATAATTATAAGTGTATCCGAGTAGTAATTGCCATATGGGGTTAAACGAATGCTCCCATTCCACATATCCTTTGAAACTTCGATCGTCAGAATACGCATCCTCTTGTCGATATAAACGGCTGCCGGATTCCGAATATTCGGATATCGAATGGGAACGTCCCCTTCTTAGATTCAAGCTGCTATTTAATCGGTTATTCGGATTGATTGCAAGGTTGGTAAACAGATGAATGCGATAGCTCCCTGATCTGGAAGAATTCGTTGTTGTAATCAGCAAAGAGTCATCGGGGAATCGGGAGTCGACAGATAACGTTTGGGTGGTTGATTGAGAGGGAATAATCATTCCTCGCCGTTGGAACTCAATGCTCCACATATCCTCCGCTACAGGAAAATAATCTACACCACCAGAAAATCGATATCCTTCCATCTCAAAGAAGGTGTTAAACGATTGGGATAGCGGAGGAATCCGAAGCCATTCCGACCCGTCATCGCGCCGAATCACTTCCTTACGGATGCGTCCTGAGTTCGGATGAACGTAACCAAAGTTTCCATAGATACTGAAACGACCCAATGCCCGGGTGGTACTAAAACGATGAAATTGAAATGGAACTAAAGTGGGGGAATAACGCCGTGAAGTCGAAAACGCCATTAGTGAACTGTACGATACATTATATCCCACATAGTCATCCCGCAGCAAGATATTGATAACCGCTGAATAGCCCTCTAAACCATAGCGACCGGTCGGGTCGCGATAAATTTCGATTTTTCGAATTCGGAGGGGATCAATGTTTTTGATGTATTCATCCGACTTTTCCATTCCATTCACCAATAACAACACATTCTCTTTGTTATCAACTCGGATATTATCGGAGAAAGGGTCATATTCAACACCTGGGATTTTTTCCATTAGTTGGCGTGCAGAGTTCGTCCCTTTACGCATCTGATCAGTAACCAATATCTCCAATCGATCCACAGCTTCGCGATATGCCGATTCAGCTACTTCTACCTCTTGAAGTTGAAGTGTCGCAGGCGTCAGTACAATCTCTCCCAGAAATATTTCCTCCGAAGGAACCACGATATCCCAGGCAGTATCACGATATCCCATCATCCTAACGGTCAAATGATAACGCCCAGGTAGGGCATTAATCTTAAAATACCCCTGCGCATTGCTAAACCCCCAGAAACGCTGTTGGGAATTAAACTTTTTCCGAAGTACCACTGCCACACCCGCTAATCGCTCACCAGTAGATGCGTCGACAATTCGTCCCGACACCGATACCAACGTCGATTGGCGATTGACTCCCGGAGGCTGGGCCCCTATCATAGTGACCACTCCCCACGTTAGGAACCATACCATCACAAGTTTGATCATCCGACCTCCCTTCATACGCTGTAAACTCGTTTATAAAGATAAAAAGGCAAAATTAGTGACCTTAAAACGAAGCGAATGTTTGTTCAATAGCTCGTGCCGCCCGCTTCGAAGCAGAAAGATGTTGTAACCTCTGTTCCAACATTCGATAGCCTGACTGGATAGATATAGCCGTATCCGAATCGAAAATCTTACAAAGTACACGTTCCACATTCATCGGGGTCATTTGGCTTTGAATCAGCTCTTCCACCACTTTACGTCCAACGATCAAATTAACCAGCGAAATAAACGGCACCTTAATCAACCGTCGGGCTAATTGATATGACCACCAATTGCCGCGATATACGACCACTTGCGGAACATTCCACAAAGCGGCTTCAAGGGTTGCAGTCCCCGAAGTTATCACTGCTGCCCGAGCCCGACTCATTACTTCATAAGGATGACCAATGAAAAGTTCAATTTGGGGATAGTCTTTGAGATACGATCGGTAAATTTCTTTAGGGACTCCTTCCGATTGAACAATCACAGTTTTAATTTTCCCATGCCATCGTTGCGTCCCCTGCAACACCGTAGGCAACACATGACGAACTTCCTGAGGGCGTGAACCCGGCATCAGAAGCAAAAGCTGGCGACGGGCAGGTGAAGGCGCTTTCTGTTTCCACCACTTAATATACTCAAGCAACGGATGGCCCACATAATCCACCTGCACACCATATTGGGCGTAGAATTCTGGCTCGAATGGCAAAATGGCCAAAGGCAAATCTACCCACTGCTTCACTTGCTTAACCCGAGACGAATGCCACGCCCATACTTGAGGCAGGATATAATACACCACAGGAAATCCCTGCTTCTTGGCCCACTTGGCAATGCGCATATTAAATCCCGGAAAATCTATCAGAATCACGGCATCGGGCTGATACTCTCTAATTTTCCGCTTAATCAGCCGCATCACCTGCCAGATATGACGAGCTTTTTGAGCTACCTCCACAAACCCCATCACA
>CAYVLB010000069.1:0-10337 GCA_964452325.1 uncultured Sphingobacteriales bacterium
GGGAAGGACAGTTTATTCAAAGGCTGGGGTGCACCGATCACTGGCAGGAACGGATTGTGGCTTTGTTTGATGGCATTAATGGCTATTCGCCGAAGCCTCTCTAGGTTTGCGCGATGACGAACTGTGCGCTGGGTAATAATCAATTGAATCTCCGACACTCCCAGCTCCGTACACTTTTCAATCAGCCAATGTAGGCGGTCGGATGTGCGCGGGGGCGCACACCACAATCGAAAGGTTGGCTGCTTCGGAACTTGCCGAACATACCGTCGAATACGTATAACCGCCGATCGGGGATGATTTCTCAGAATAGTACCTTCGGCCATTCCTCCTTTTCCATCGAACACAACAACCTCTTCCCCACGACGCAAGCGAAGCACCCGCCCTAAGTGATGCGATTCTTCCGGAGATAAAATAAGTTCCCCGCCTTCCCCTCCAATATGTTCGGAGAAAAAGGCGGGGTGCGACATCAGGTCAATCGCCTAATCTTACCAATAATAAAATGCCCCAAAAATAATGATACGATAAAGAATGGCTATTCCCACCCCCACACCAGTCCCCACCACACATCCCAGGGCTGCCTTTTTGGCCATTTCTTGGTCTTGGTCGTTAAGGAAATAAGCACCTGCAATACCTGCCAATCCTCCCACTACCCCACCAATCGCCGAGATAATACATCCTCCAATGAAGCCTCCACCACACGCCCCACACATGGAGGGAACAAATCCCCACAAAAAAGGTGGAATACCGCCCCCACTGCCCCTGAAATCAATCCCGGCCGTAGGTGAAGGATTAATAGCTAAATCTGGATCCTCGGCAGCTGCTTCCCATTTTGTAAGGGGCACCAACGCCGCCTCTACTTTCGCCTTGTCATAGGAAAACTCGGGATGAGGAGCACTCCACCCCTGCCATGTACTCCATACCCCCATCATAAGCATTAGTAAAAAACGGATTATCGATTGCATAGCCTTACGATTTGTACTGAGTGCAAATTTATAGAAGGCAAACGACAAATCGGCTTCTAAAAGGTCGATTGAGGGATAACAAACTATCCCAACTCCAAAAGAACCATTGATCATAAGTCGATTTGCCCATGGAGTTGGCCATATCTGGATGCGATTGGGTCACCCCTGCCCAACGATTGCCCGTAAGCCGACCGGATATTCTATCCTTTCGTTACTTGGTTGCGTGTACTATACAGTACGTTGAGAGCTTTTTTCAAAATATCTTGCAAAGACGATCGCAGAGATTATTCACCAATGGCATACGGCTTTCCGACCATTTGTATTTTTAGCCCTTCAAAAATCGACCGTTGGATATTATTATGATGTTCTGGAAACGAGCCGTCGTTGGAGTTTCTGTGGTCATAGCGTTGTTGCTTTTATGGGTCCGATGTCAGCAAAAGCGTGATTTATCGGAAAACACGATCATCGTGCATATGAGCTATGAGCCAGACAACTTACACCCTACAAACAGCGGCTCTTCGATGGCCAGTTGGCTGTCGGAATATATGCATCGTAGCCTGCTACGCGTAGATCTGGAAAAGCTGGAACTCATTCCCTGGCTGGTTGACTCTATGCCCCGAATATGGTTTGACAGTTCGGCTGCCTGGGTTCAGCAAAAGGTGCTTCCCGATAGCTCAATCCGCTATGATACCATCATTCCCCTTAACTACACCTACCGACTCTTAGACCACCTCTATTGGGACGATGGGGCTGCCGTAACACCCGACGATATCATCTTTACCCTCAAAGTCATCAAAAACCCCCTCACTGATAATGCCAGCTCGCGCCCACTATATAGCAACATCATCGATGTGGTGAAAGACTCCAGTGATCCCCGCCGATTCACTGTTATCACTGCGGGTCCTCACATTTCCAACCTCTCCATTATGACATTTCCCTTGCTACAGCGCAGTCATTGGGACCCACGTGGCGTTTTCGACAAATATTCTCTCCGAGATTTCTCCAACAACCGAATCAATCCCCATCAAGATCCTGATCTGATCGAGTGGAGCAAAAACTTCAACAGTGGTGACAACGGCCGACTACCCGAAAACTTGGTCGGACTGGGCCCTTACCAAGTTACCGAATGGAAAGTGGGCAACTACATCACCCTCGAACGTAAAAAGAACTGGCGCGCTGCCCGAAACGACACCTTTATCTATGATGCCCACTATCCCGACAAAATCATCTTCAAGCTCATCCGTGAAAGCAATGCTGCAGCATTGTCGCTCAAACGGCAAAAACTCGATGTAACAGCCGATATTGGTACCAATGACCTACTCAAACTCCAGAAGCGTAAATATTTCAATCATAACTATGTATCAGACTTTGTCGACCGTTTTGGATATTCTTACATTGGTCTGAACATGCGGCCCGATGGCATTACTCACAAGCCCTTCTTCGTTGACAAACGCGTGCGCCGGGCCATGGCCCATCTTGTCCCGGTCGACGAAATTATCCAGGTCATCGCCAAAGGCAAAGCCATCCGCTATGTAACGATGGTCTCCCCACTAAAGAAAGAATTCCACCGAGATCTGAAACCCATCCCATTTGATGTGGAAAAAGCCAAGCAGCTACTCGACGAAGCCGGATGGGTCGATACCGACGGTGACAATATCCGTGACAAAGAAATCGACGGCCAACGAATTCCCTTTCGCTTCTACTTTAACTACATGAGCTCACCCACCTCGAAAGAAATCGTCCTGATGATTAAAGAAGCAATGTATGAAGCCGGTATCGAAGTCATTCCCAATCCGATGGATTTTGCCATCTTTTACAAAAAAGCTGCCAATCACGACTTTGACGCCATGATGGGGGGATGGTCCAGCTCGGCCCTTCCCAACGATTTCTCCCAACTATGGCATACCAAAAGCTGGGCCAACAAAGGGTATAACTTCGTAGGGTTTGGTACCCCCGAGAGCGACTCGCTCATCGAACTGGCCAACCGAACTATCGACCCGCAAGAGCGCATTCGCATTGTCCGCCGCCTTCAGGAAATCGTCTATGATGAGCAGCCATATGTTTTCCTTTTTGGGACCAAACGCAAAATCGCTATTCACCGTCGCTTTGAAAATACCGAAATGTACAGGGAGCGCCCTGGTGTGATTGTCAACAACCTAAAACTAAAAGCGTCGTTTGCTCAGCAGGCAATCGGCCATCAAACCCATCGACCTTTTTAGGTATAAACTTACTTAATCTATGTGGCAATATATTCTAAAGCGAATTCTTCAATTCATCCCCACACTCATTTTGATCTCACTGCTGGCATTTGGCATCAGCGTAGCTGCACCTGGCGATCCGGTGGAGCGCTTGCTCAATGCTGCCCAACAAGAAGGTGCCATCGGTAGCCAACGTATGGCCACCGAAAAACTCAAGGCGGAAATACGTCACCGGCTAGGCCTGGACCTACCCCTCTTCTACTTCGGACTGGGAACTGCCGCAGACCCTGATACACTCTACAAATTCCCCGACAAATCCCACCGTGTCGCTTTACGGCGCCTCACCCGACAATACGGCAACTGGCCCTACGTAGAAAAATACTACCATACCATCAATGCCGCTATCGACTCGGTCGGACTCTATGGTGAACATCACAAAAGCCGCCTCAACGATGATGAAAAAGATCGCCTCCTCCGGCTGCAATTTGACCTTCGATCGTTGCAGGAACTCACCAACGACCAGCTGATCAGACACAAGTTAGAGGCAATGCAAAAAGCAGTGGATAGTGGGATGTTAAAGGCACTTTTGCCGGTGATCGGGGCAGTCCAGCAAGCATATTCCCAAATACTACACCACGCAGAGCAATGGCGGGCTTATATCCCAAAGATTTTGTGGTATGGAACGAACAATCAATATCACGTGTGGCTATTTGGCAACCAGCCATGGTTTCGGGAAAACAACGACCCGTCGAAAACACGGCGTGGCGTGTTGCGGGGCGACTTTGGCATTTCATTTCGTGATCAACAGCCCGTCATTCAACGAATACTCGAACGGTTCCCATGGTCGTTTACGCTATCGATCTTGTCGGTATTTTTTGCCTATCTGATCTCCATCCCTATTGGTATCTATGCTGCCTATCGTCGAGACTCTTGGTTCGATCGCACCTCGTCGGTAGTGCTATTTGTGCTATACTCGTTGCCTTCGTTTTTTGTGGGAACTTTATTGCTGGTGATCTTTGCCAATCCAGACTTTTTGGATTGGTTCCCAGAAGGAGGCGTACAAGACCCTGCAATTTTTGACCCCAATTGGTCATTATGGCAAAAAATTCAACACTGGGCGCCATATTTGGTGCTGCCGCTCATCACCTACACCTATGGAAGCTTTGCTTTCCTGAGTCGGCAAATGCGCGTGGCCATGCTGGATGTGATCAATCAAGACTTCATTCGGACTGCGCGGGCCAAGGGCCTCTCCGAACGGATAGTTATTCTCAAGCACGTATTACGTAATTCACTGCTGCCCATCATCACAATCTTCTCAAATATTTTTCCAATGGCCATCGGAGGTTCAATCATTATCGAAACCATCTTCTCCATCCCTGGAATGGGATTAGAAATCTACCAGTCGATCCTCAACTATGACTACCCGATGATTGTTGCCGTCTTTACCATCTTCGGCGTGTTGACACTCATTGGATATTTGTTTGCCGACATTATGTATGCAGTGGTAGACCCTCGAATCTCTTATGGCAAAAAGTAAGGTATCATGGAGCCCCGAGAACACGTAACGCAGGAGGAGTTTTCATTTCGCAAATACGCATGGCGTCAGTTCAAGAAAAACAAGGTGGCGCTGATATCGCTCTATTTGCTGTTTTTCCTTATCTTCATCGCGGTATTCGCTGACATCATCGCCACCGACCAGCCCCTATTTGCCAAATATCGAGGCAAGTCCTTTTTCCCAGCATTCCAAACGCTAATCAATCCGTCATACACCGACTCCGTATGGGACCAAGAAACAGGAAAGTGGGAAAAAATCCAGTTTGACATTGCCCGCTGGAAACAAATGAAGCTGGATGCGGCAGTGTGGGCGCCAATCCCTTATTCTCCCGATAAAACCGACCGCTACAATCGAGACTTTGTCGGACCCTTTGACGAGCAAGTTTACAAAAACCCCGACGGAAAAATCGTGCCCGTTCCTTGGTATTTTCGCCATCATTTGGGAACTAATCAAATTGGCCAAGACGTAGCCGCTGGACTAATCCACGGCACGCGCATTTCCCTAAGTGTGGGGCTTGTGGCCGTTGGCATTGCTGCCATCATCGGGATCATCTTAGGTGCATTGGCAGGCTTTTTCGGTGATACGGAGATGCGCACCTCACGGGGTCAATTGTGGGGGCTAATCGTGGGGCTTTTCTTCGGATTTTTCTATGGATTTATGACCCGAGGCTATGCCATCATCGATGCCATCAATGAAGGTATTCTCTTGGGGCTGATTCAAGTCTTTTTTAGCGTCCTCATTTTCGGTCTTATTGTGGTAGCATTTACATGGTTGGGGCGCCATCTGCTGGGACGCTTGCCGTGGTTTCGGCAACCCACGAATGTACCCGTTGATAGTGTGATCTCCCGCGGCATCGAAATTATGAATTCGATGCCGCGCCTATTGCTAATCTTAACCATCGCCTCGCTGTTTAAAGACAAAAGTATTTTCCTAATCATGGCAATTCTCGGTTTTACCAGCTGGACGGGGATTGCTCGCTTTACTCGGGCAGAGTTTTTGCGTACCCGAAGCCTGGAATATATTCAAGCTGCACGAGCGCTGGGCTACAGCAAGCGCCGCATCATCTTCACCCATGCCTTACCTAATTCATTGGCACCCGTGTTTATTTCCATCTCTTTCGGAATTGCAGCGGCGATCCTTGCCGAATCGTCATTGTCATTTTTGGGCATTGGTGTTCCCGATGATGTGGTCACGTGGGGGGCGTTGCTCAGCGCTGGACGAACCCACTACGACGCATGGTGGATGGTCGTCTTTCCTGGGTTTGCCATCTTTATAACTGTTACCATCTACACCATCATCGGTGAAGCATTACGCGATGCCCTTGACCCCCGCCTCAAGCAATAAGCCCCTTATCGAAACGAATGAAAACTACTTTTGCGTAGCGAAAAGCATTAACGGCCCGCCATGAAGTATGCCAAAATATACCTCTTGATATTGCTGGCGGCGCTAATACGTGTTTCTATTCTTCCATGGCAACAATCGCAGCAATTGGGAAGTGAAGGCAACCCCATTAAATTCGTAATGACCCCATCGGTCGATGCGCAGCAAATCGTCCATAGCGCTGACCAACTCATCGAATTTTTGGAAAAAGAAACTGGATATCATTACACCTATTCAGTGCCGGCTAGCTTCATCGCAGTAGTAGAAGCCTTTGGCACTGACAAAGCTGATATATCGATTATCAACACGTTCAGCTATTTGATGGCCCACGAAAAATATGGTGCCCGGGCGGTAATGCGCGTCGTCCGACGGGATGGCGAAACCTTCTATCGTGGCATGTTTATCAGTCGGGTAGAAAGTGGAATCGATTCGTTGCCTGATATTGCAGGAAAACGCATTGCCTATGTAGACCCCGCCTCCACGTCTGGCTATATCTTGCCCAAAGCCACACTTGACCGGCTGGGGATTCGTCCTGCCGAAGAAGTCTTCGCCATGAAACATGACAATGTGGTAACGATGGTCTATCAGAAACAAGTAGACGTGGGCGCAGCTTACTACTCACCACCAGACCAACAAACCGGTGAACCACTCGATGCGCGTGCCCGTGTCCGTCAGCAATTCCCCGACGTCTTCAAGTCCATCCAAATCATCGGATTCACCGATTCCATCCCCAACGATCCTATCATTGTCCGCAAAAACCTCCCTGACGAGATCGTAGAAAAAACCATCAACGCCTTGATCAAGTTTCAGCAAACAGCTGAGGGCCGAAAAGCCCTATGGGACATCTACAGTGTAGAAGGTTTCATCAAAACCACGGATGCCGACTACAATCCCTTACGGGAAATATTGCAACGACTCAACTATAACCTGGAGGAACTAACCAAAAAATGACACTCCTTTCATTACGCAACGTTCACAAAATCTACCCCAACGGCACGCACGCATTGAAGGGGATATCCTTGGATGTTGAAAAAGGAGAATTTTTAGTAGTTATTGGCCTGAGTGGTTCTGGCAAGAGTACGTTGTTGCGATGTATCAACCGACTGATTGACCCCTCGAAGGGAAGTATTCAATTTGAGGGACGTGAAATTACCGAACTCTCCGGCAATGCATTGCGGCGATATCGTACCCAAATCGGAATGATATTCCAACATTTTAATCTCATCAACCGCCATGTGGTGTGGCGCAATGTGATGTATGGAGCACTGGGAAGGCTATCGTGGTGGCAACCATTGCTTGGGCATTTCCCAACCGAACTCCAAGAAGAAGCCCGCCGCCATCTCCAACTGGTAGGATTAGCCGACAAATGGAACACCCGCGTAGATGCCCTCAGTGGCGGCCAACAACAGCGCGTTGCCATCGCTCGGTCTTTGATGCAGCGACCCCAGATCTTGCTCGCTGATGAACCCGTAGCAAGCCTCGACCCTGCCACCAGCCACTCCGTCATGCAATACCTCGAAAAAATTAACCAACAAGGGACTACCATCATCTGCAACCTACACTTTCTCAGCCTCGTACGACAATATGCTTCCCGTGTCATCGCATTGCGGGCAGGCACAATCGTATTCGAAGGTAAGCCTAACGAAATCACCGAAACATGGTTCAAGAAAATCTACGGAGAAGATGCCAAAGAGGTCGAGATTAAATAGTGATTCGGCACTAGCCAAGACTCGGTGGCAAAAAGGCCAAACCTTACTGATCGATATACTACTGGGGACCTATTTGTCCCTGCTCCTGGTGCGGGTATGGTATCATCAAGTAATCTACGGCACGGCACCACCCGCATTTGCAGCAGATGACCTATGGGCTTACTTAGGGATTGGAGGAGGAGTTGCGGTAATACTACATCTCTTAAAGGCTTCACCCGCTCTGCTGATTTTTAATAACAATACCATCAAAGGATGGCAACGGGAAGTGGCCATTCATTGTTGGTGGATGATCGGAATATCAACTATTCTGACTGGCTGGCTGGTCACTCATGTATCGGTGTATGACCTCGTCTCAGGTGAAGGACTGGAAGGAGCCCGGCGTATCTTCTCGGCCATCTTCTCGCCGGACCTGTCGATCCTCTGGCAAGGCATTATGGCCATCATTGAAACAATCTACCTGGCTATGATGGCTACCCTGTTTGCCATTCCCCTCGCATTCATCCTCAGCTTTTTAGCCGCACGCAACTTAATGAAAGGACATCCAGTAGCCCGATTTGTTTATTCGATAACGCGCCTCCTCATCAACTTTACCCGATCCATTGAGCCGCTCATTTGGGCAATTATTTTTACAGTATGGGTAGGAATTGGACCATTTGCAGGTATGCTGGCATTGTGGGTACACACGGTGGCATCCCTGACCAAACTGTACTCCGAACAAATCGAAAACATCAACCCTGGACCCATTGAAGCTATCGAAGCTACGGGTGCCCGATGGATCCACGTGCTGTGGTTCGCCGTCGTCCCCCAAGTGCTTAACCCGTTCCTTAGCTTTACCATCTATCGATGGGATATCAACGTTCGCATGGCTACGGTAATTGGTCTGGTGGGGGGGGGAGGCATTGGCACCCTGCTCATGCAGTACCAGGGGTTGGCCCTATGGCATCAAGTGGGCACATTGGTGATTCTTATCGCCCTGGTGGTTTGGATCATGGATTACCTTTCTTCGCGTATTCGGGAAGCGTTAAGCTAATAAGCCATTACCTTTGCATTCCGAACCGGAGAGGCCTTATAACTGTATGCAAGAAGATCGACATGGGAAGACCGAAGGGGGTAGAAGTCTGCGCAAAACAACAGTAAAAGAACAAGAGAAGATAATCTACATTCGTCCACATTATCAATGGAAATGGAGACAAATTATAGCAGATATCCTGCAATACAAAGATTTGCTTTATTTCTTGGTGGTCCGAGATATAAAGTCTAAGTATGCCCAGTCGATATTGGGTATCGGCTGGGCTATCCTCAATCCCCTCATCAATACACTCGTATTCACGGTTATTTTTGGCAATTTGGCCAAGGTGGGGAGCGATGGCGTGCCTTATCTGTTGTTTAGCTTTTTTGCCATGGTGCCATGGACCTACTTTTCAGGCATTTTGACGGATGCAACAGCCAGTATGATTCGCAACCGCAACCTGATTACGAAAGTTTATTTTCCCAGGTTATTACTGCCCTTAACAGTTGTGATATCTAGGATGGTAGACTTTATGATCGGCATGGCGGTCGCCGTGGGGCTTTCCCTATATTATGGCATTATGCCAATGCAGGAGATCGTATGGCTTCCGTTGATTATGTTGATACTAATCGGTTCGAGCTTGGGAGGCGGAATTCTACTATCTGTAATGGCAGTCCAATTTCGAGATGTCAATTACGCGCTTCCGTCGCTGATTCGGGTACTTATGTATGCGGTTCCGGTCGTCTATCCACTCAGCTTAATCCCTTCATCATATTGGCATATTTACGCCCTGAATCCAATGGTGGGGGTCATTGAAGGCATGCGATCTATATTCCTGGGGACACGTCCGTTACCATGGGATATGATCGGAGAAGGGGCGCTGGTAACCCTCATTTTACTGGTAGTAGCAATATATTATTTCAGGAAATCCGAACAGCAGTTCGCCGATATTGTTTAGCCAAATGTGCTTATGGACATAGACTATTCCATAGTAATCGATAAAATATCGAAGAAATACTACGTAGGCGAGGGTCATGAAAGACCGATAGATACCTTGGCCGGCAAGGTATTACATATGATTACTTATCCTATCCGTAATTTTAGGCGGCTACGACATCGGAAAAGCCTATCGGGTGGACAAGTTAAATGGGCACTTCGGGATGTTTCATTAAAGGTGAAAAAAGGGGAAGTATTCGGAATCATTGGTCCTAATGGGGCTGGTAAAAGCACGTTGCTGAAAATACTGGCACGGGTAACTTCACCGACAACAGGGCAGGCATGGCTCCAAGGACGTGTCGCCGCTTTGCTGGAAGTGGGAACAGGCTTTCATCCAGAATTAACAGGAAGAGAGAATATTTACCTTAATGGCACTATTCTGGGAATGCGCAAGAAAGAAATTGATCGTAAAATCGATGAAATAGTAGAATTTAGTGGAGTAGGACCTTATGTGGACACGCCAGTTAAGTTTTATTCCAGTGGAATGAAAGTCCGATTGGGATTTGCAGTGGCTGCCCATTTGGACAC
>CAYVLB010000070.1:0-10286 GCA_964452325.1 uncultured Sphingobacteriales bacterium
CATTGATTGCCATTTTCATAGCCCGTCGGTGGGCAACGCGTGCTTCGAGTTGTTGGGCGATGTTTTCAGCAATAAGTTTGGCGGACGAATAGGGGTTTTTCACTTCGATTACGTCAATATCAAGCCGTTCGATATTGGTCAGTTTGCGGAGTTCTTGGGTGAGTTTTTCAATCTCGGCGCCTTTTTTCCCCAATACTACGCCAACTCGAGCGCTATGAAGATATATATGCAACCGCTTACGGCCGCGTTCGATGATGATATATGCGAAAGCACCCCGCGGGAATCGTTTGTGGATATACTCGCGAATTTTTTGGTCCTCAATAATGCGGTCGGCGTATTCGCCATTGTCTTTGCTGTACCATAATGATTCCCATCCACGGATGAATCCGAGGCGGTTTGCGATAGGATTAACTTTCTGTCCCATGATTGTTTATTCTTCGTCAGTTTGTTCGTTGGGGGAGGATGGTATTGTTTCACGGGGTGCTACGACCACCGTAATGTGACTAAATCGTTTTTGAATGGGGCGTGCTATTCCGCGCGGGGCGGTTTGCCAACGACGGAGCATTCGGGCCTTATCAACGCGGATTTCCTTGACATATAGGGTATCGACATCGACGGCTTCGTCTCGGTATTTTTCTTCCCAGTTGGCCACTGCCGACCGAATGAGCTTGTAAAGATATCCTGCGTATAACCGCTTTTTGTGCAAGGAGAGGATATTGAGGGCGTCTTCGACGCCGCGTCCCCGGATAAGGTCTGCCAGCAGACGCATCTTGCGCTCGGGGAAGGGGCTGTTTTTCAATAATGCACGCGCTTCCATTGGTTATTTACCTTTTTTAACGGGATGCCCTCGAAATGTTCGAGTAGGTGCGAACTCTCCCAGTCGATGCCCTACCATGTTTTCGGTAATATACACTGGTATGAATCGTCGTCCATCGTGTATGGCGATGGTATGTCCGACGAAGTCAGGAGTAATCATTGAACGCCTCGACCAGGTTTTAATAACTTCCTTTTTGCCGGTTTCGTTGAGTTTATCAATTTTTCGTTGGAGCTTCCAATGAACGTAGGGCCCCTTTTTTAGTGATCGTGCCATAACTTATTTCCTTTTGCGTTTCCGCCGTTCGATGATGAGTTTTGATGAGGGTTTCTTCTTGTTGCGGGTTTTCTTTCCTTTGGCATAGAGTCCGGTACGGGATCGGGGATGTCCTCCACTGGCTTTTCCTTCACCTCCGCCCATTGGATGATCGACGGGATTCATAGCGACCCCTCGTGTGCGGGGGCGTCGTCCCATCCATCGGGATCGTCCGGCTTTTCCCAAATTGATTAGGCGGTGATCTGGGTTGGACACGGTGCCAAAAGTAGCTCGACATTCACCGAGGATGCGACGCACCTCTCCGGAGGGAAGTTTGATCACTACATATTTTTCCTCTCGGGCGATCAATTGAGCGGAAGTACCGGCGCCCCGAGCAATGACGCCTCCTGCACCAGGATTGAGTTCGATGTTGTGAATTGTTACCCCGACTGGCATCTCTTTAAGCTTTCGGCTGTTACCGGGTTGGACGGGAGCATCGGGTCCGCTAAGGACGGTTTGTCCGACTTCTAATGCTTGGGGGGCAATGATATAGCGCTTTTCTCCGTCACGATAGGCCAACAAGGCGATGAACGCACTTCGGTTAGGATCGTATTCAATCGTTTTGACGATGGCGGGGACACCTTCTTTATTGCGTTTGAAGTCAATGATTCGGTAATAGCGTTTATGCCCTCCCCCTCGATAGCGCATGGATCGCCGTCCTTGATTGTTACGTCCCGCTTTTTGCGTAAGTGGTTCAAGCAATGAGCGTTCGGGATTAACTTTTGACAGGTGAGAATAGTCGATCCGAACGGTGAAGCGTTGGCCCGGAGTGATTGGTTTGAGTCGTTTCAGTGGCATGACCTATTCACTTAGATGTTACTGTAAAAGTCGATTTCATGACCTTCCTCCAAGGTTACAATGGCTTTCTTGTAGGAGGGTTTATGGCCCCGTATGATGGAAGTACGAGTGTATCGGTACTTGGGCTTTTTAGGCATGATGTGGGTTCGCACCTTTTTGACTTTGACTCCATAGAGGTGTTCGATTTCGTGCTTGATTTGTCCTTTGGTTGCTTTTTTATCGACCACAAAAGAATACTGGCTGTATTGTTCGGATTGTTGGGTTGCCTTTTCTGTGATAATTGGCCGCTTGATGACTCCCTTCATGGCTAAAACTTTTCGTTGATATATTGAACTGCTTTGTCGGTCAGTACCAATGTTCCAGCATTGAGGATGCGGTATGTATTGAGGGCTTCGGCCCGATGGAATGTCAGGTTGGGTAGGTTGCGTCCAGCAGCAATGAGGTTGGGATCGGTAGTGTCTTTTACGAGCGTGGCTTTGGGTGTTGGCAATTCGAGTTGTTGCCACAATTGGAGGAAGGCTTTGGTTTTGGGTGTATCGATAGTGAAGTCTTTGACAACAATAATGTGGCCTTTTTGAAGGAGGGCTGAGAGGGCACTTCGGCGTGCTGCGCGTTTTTCTTTTTTATTGATTTTCTCGGAGTATTTGCGTGGACGTGGGCCGAATACGGTTCCACCGCCACGTAATATGGGGGATTTGCGACTACCGCGGCGGGCCATACCTCGGCCTTTTTGGGGATATAACTTGCGGGTAGAATAACTTACTTCTCCGCGCTCTTTTGTTTTGTGGGTTCCTTGACGTTGGTTGTTGCGGATTCGTTTGACGTCTCTCCACAACAAATGGTGGTGGATTGGCCTTCCGAAAATGGCGTCGTTGAGTTCGATTTGCTTGCCGGAAGGTTGCCCGCTTTCAATATCGATAATATCTACTTTCATAAGCGAACTTACTTTAATACCATTACGTACCCGTTTCTGGGCCCTGGGACAGATCCTTTCACCACGAGGATATGTTTTTCTGGGATGATACGGATCACTTGCAGGTTAATGGCTTTGACCCGTTGGTTGCCCATTCGTCCTGCCATTCGTTTGCCCTTAAATACGCGGGAAGGGAATGAGGAGGCCCCAAGTGACCCGGGGGCACGTTCGCGGTTATGTTGTCCGTGGGTTCTGCCTCCTACGCCCGCAAAGCCATGCCGTTTTACAACGCCAGTAAACCCTTTCCCTTTGGATGTTCCCACCACGTCAACGAATTCGCCTTCTTCAAAAATATCTGCCACTGTCAGCACATCACCGGGCTTGACTTCCTGTTCAACGCTTTTGATTTCTCGGATGATGCGATGTGGCTGTACTCCTGCCTTTTGAAAATGACCTTGGAGTGGTTTGGTAACGCGGTTGGCACTTATGGGGTCAAAAGCAATTTGTACGGCTTGGTAGCCGTCGATGTCGGGTGTTTTTACTTGCGTGACCACGCATGGCCCTACCTCCAGCAGTGTGCAAGGAACAGCGGTTCCTTGCTCGTTAACAAATGAGGTCATTCCAATCTTTCTACCTAAAAGCCCTGTCATGCCTCAATGACTTTAAGATCGATATCTACGCCCGTTGGCAGATCCATTTTCATGAAGGCATCTACAATGTCTCGTGAAGGGTTATAGATCTCCAGAAGGCGTTTATGGGTGGCCAATTGGAATTGTTCCCGTGACTTTTTATTGACGTGGGGGGATCGCAGAACGGTAAAAACTTTTTTCTCTGTAGGAAGGGGGATCGGGCCTGCGATAATGGCTCCGCGCACCTTCCCTTTCAGGGTGGTTATGATGAGTTTGGCAGCCCGATCGACCAACCGATGGTCGTAGGATCGTAGTTTGATTCGCATTTTCTGAGCCATGACAGTTATGCTTTAACAGTGCCCCGGACTTTATCAAGGATTTCTTCTGCGACGTTGGCGGGGACTTCTTCGTAGTGTGAAAATTGGATTGTTGAAGTGCCGCGTCCGGAAGTGATCGTACGCAATGTGGTAACGTATCCAAACAGCTCGGCCAGGGGCACCATCGCTTTGATGACTTGGGCATTACCTCGTGCTTCGATGCCTTGAAGCTGGCCTCGGCGGCGATTGATGTCCCCGATCACGTCGCCCATGTGTTCTTCGGGTGTGATTACTTCCACTTTCATGATGGGTTCGAGGAGGACAGGGTTAGCTTTGGAGGCAGCGTGGCGGAATGCCATCTTGGCAGCGATTTCGAAGGACATGGAGTCGGAGTCGACGGGGTGGAAGCTTCCGTCATAGAGGCGGACCTTCATCGATTCGAGGGGGTATCCTGCCAAGGGGCCGTTTTCCATGGCTTCTTCGAAGCCTTTTTGTACAGAGGGTATAAATTCTTTTGGAATTGCTCCCCCCACGATTTCGTTGACAAACTGCAGCCCATTTTTGCCTTCATCGACGGGTCCGATTTCTACTTGGATATCAGCATATTTACCACGTCCTCCTGTTTGCTTTTTGAACACTTCACGGTGTTCGACGGAAGCGGTGAGGGCTTCCCGATAGGCCACTTGGGGCTGCCCCTGGTTGACATTGACGTTAAACTCACGGCGGAGGCGATCCACAATAATTTCGAGGTGTAGCTCGCCCATTCCGCTGATGATAGTTTGGCCTGTTTCCTCGTCGGTTTTGACGCGGAAGGTGGGGTCTTCTTCCATGAGTTTTGCCAGTGCCAACGAAAGTTTATCTGAATCTTCTTGAGTTTTGGGTTCGATGGCAAGTGAGATCACTGGTTCGGGGAACTCCATATTTTCCAGGAGGAGTGGATGGGCTTCGTCGGTGAGGGTGTCGCCTGTTTTGATGTCCTTGAATCCAACTGCAGCAGCAATATCTCCGGCACCAACTTCATCGATTGGGTTTTGTTTGTTGGCATGCATTTGATAAAGGCGGGCGATTCGTTCCTTGGATCCACTTCGGTTGTTGAGCACATAGGATCCAGCTTGTAGCTGTCCGGAATAAACACGGAAGTATGCCAGGCGTCCTACGTAGCGGTCGGTCATAATTTTGAAAGCCAATGCGCAGAAGGGTTCGTTGATATCGGCACGGCGGACTTCTTCTTGGCCAGTTTTAGGGTGAATGCCTTTGACGGGGGGTAGGTCTAATGGCGAAGGCAAGTAGGCGGCCACAGCATTCAGCAGTAGTTGAACTCCTTTATTCTTGAATGCCGATCCACACATTACTGGCACAATGTCGAGGTGGATAGTTGCTTTCCGAAGGGCTTGGTGGATGTCTTCTTCGGATATGGCATCGGGATCTTCGAAGAATTTTTCCATGAGGGCATCGTCGGTTTCGGCGACTGCTTCAAGGAGGTGATTTCGCCACTCCTCGGCTTCGTCTCGCAAATTGTCGGGTATTTCTTCTGCCCAGTATTTCACACCTTTGGATTCTTCGTCCCACTTGTAGGCTTTCATGGTGATCAAATCGATCACTCCCTCGAAGTTTTCCTCACTGCCGATGGGTATCTGCAAGGGGATGGCATTGGCTCCCAAGCGCGTTTTGATTTCTTCAACGACGCGGAAAAAGTCAGCGCCGACCCGATCCATTTTGTTGACAAAGGCAATCCGGGGCACACCATACTTATTGGCTTGGCGCCAAACGGTTTCGGACTGGGGTTCTACCCCCCCTACGGCACAGAATAGGGCAACCGCACCATCCAACACCCGGAGGCTCCGTTCCACTTCGACGGTGAAGTCGACGTGTCCGGGAGTATCAATGATGTTAATGGTATATTCATTTCCTTTGTAAGTCCACGTGGTTCGTGTGGTAGCTGATGTAATGGTAATGCCACGTTCTTGCTCCTGTTCCATCCAGTCCATCACGGCGGTGCCTTCGTGAACTTCACCGATCTTGTAGTTGATTCCGGTATAGAATAGGATTCGTTCGGTGGTGGTGGTTTTCCCGGCATCAATATGGGCCATGATACCGATGTTGCGGTATTCTCGGAGGTTCCGCTTTTGCAGATTGCCTACGTTTTTAGCCATGTCTTCCCTGAATTAGAATCTAAAGTGGGCAAATGCTTTATTGGCTTCTGCCATTCGATGGGTGTCATCTTTTTTCTTTACTGCACCGCCTTCGCCTTGTCGTGCTGCGAGGATTTCGGCAGCCAACTTTTGTGCCATTCCTTTGGCTTTACGTTGTCGGGCATAGCGAATGATCCATTTGATTCCCAGCGATAACCTACGATCGGGACGTACTTCGGTAGGCACTTGGAAGGTAGCTCCACCCACGCGACGGCTCCGCACTTCCACGTTGGGCATTACGTTTTCGAGTGCTTGTTTGAATACTTCCAATTCGTTTTCACCGGTACGTTCACGTATAATTTCCATTGCTTCGTAGAAGATACGGGCGGCAACTGTCTTTTTACCGTCCCACATTAAGTTGTTAATAAACTTGGCGATGATCACATCGTTATAGCGGGGGTCGGGGGCGATTTGTCGTTTTTCAGGTCTTCCTTTTCGCATGATTCTTTATGATTTAGGCCGTTTGGTGCCGTATTTTGACCGTCCCTGCTTTCGTCCTTCTACCCCGGCGGTATCCAGTGCCCCTCGTATGATGTGGTAACGCACCCCTGGAAGGTCTTTCACGCGTCCCCCGCGAACCAATACGATGGAGTGTTCTTGGAGGTTATGTCCTTCGCCTGGGATGTACGCATTGACTTCTTTGCCATTGCTCAGCCGAACCCGGGCTACTTTACGAAGTGCTGAGTTGGGCTTTTTAGGCGTGGTCGTGTACACGCGAACGCAGACGCCCCGCTTTTGCGGGCAAGCATCAAGCGCTGGCGAGCTACTTTTCTTCTTTATTTTTTTCCGTCCCAGACGGACTAGTTGTTGTATTGTTGGCATACTGATCGCTTCATTTTGAGGGTTGCAAAAGTAAAAAAATGCCTTTGTCAAAAGGAAGGTGTCCTAAAATTCTATTTGGGGAAAGATAAGAACATGCTTTTCAATAGCTGTTGATCGCTATCTATGGGGGCTCTACTACTTTTGCTCAATTGCGTTATGAGCATGGGATTATGGTTCGGGTCCTGATCGTTGATAACGATGATTCGTTTACTTATAATATAGTGGAGTTGGTGCGAGGGATAGGGGGGTGTCGATTTGCGGTAGTCAATTGGCGGAGGGTGCATCCGAGGGATGTGAGTCGGTTTTCCCATATGATACTGTCTCCGGGGCCGGGTAGGGTTGAAGAGTATACTCGGGTAGTGTCATTGCTGGATAGTTTGTCGTTGGATTTTCCAGTGTTGGGTATTTGTTTGGGGCATCAATTGTTAGCTTGGCGTGCGGGTGCGACATTGGAAAGGTTGGTACCTCCGGTTCATGGTCAGGCGCATTGGATTCAACCAGTGCGTTCTCATTGGTTATTTGATGGGTTATCCTCGCCGTTTCGGGCTGGATTGTATCATTCGTGGACGGTTGATTTTGAGAACATTCCTTCGGAGGTGGAAGTGTTGGCCTTTTCTCAGGGAGGGAAAGTAATGGCCATTCGACTGCGGGGCACGATGCGGGTAGGGGTTCAGTTTCATCCGGAATCGCATTTGACGCCTCAGGGCCAATTGTTGATGCAAAATTTTCTTAAATGGTCAGGAGGATAGAGGATTTGAGTGCTGGGGAATTTATTCGGTGGGCGAACAGCTGGGGGCGCCGTCGATGTCCGTTTTTGTTTGTAATTGATTATGAGTTGCGTCGGTTTCGGGCATGGCCTTTGGACGACGTACCGTCGGGGGTCCGATTTCAGGTGCGGGGAATATCCAATGTTTCTGGTGCACCATCGGATCCAATTCGAATACTTCAGCGCCACCCTGTGGCCTTTGATCGGTATTGGCAGGCGTTTCAACAGGCGCAGTATCACTTACAGCGTGGAGATACATATTTGTTAAATCTGACGTTTCCTACTGAAATTGTTACCACTGGTGGCCTTCGGCAAATTTTTGACGGGGCTTTTGCACCGTATAAGTTATGGATGTCAGGGGAGATGGTGGTGTTTTCTCCGGAATGCTTTATACGGATTACTGATAACGTTATTCGGACGTTTCCAATGAAAGGGACGGCGGATGCTTCGGATCCGGGCAGTCGAGCGGCTTTGTTGGCGAATGCCAAAGAGGAATGGGAACATGCCACGGTTGTGGACTTATTGCGCAACGATTTGTCTATGGTGGCGATGCATGTACGTCTTCGTCGTTATCGATACATTTCGGAAGTGAGGAGTGCTGAAGGGCGGCTTTGGCAGGTGAGTTCTGAGATTGAGGGTATTTTGCCTTCTCATTGGCATAATCACGTTGGCGAGTTATTGATACGTTTGCTGCCGGCGGGCTCGATTAGTGGAGCACCTAAAGCTCGAACGGTGGAAATTATTCGTCGGCTGGAGGGGCAGCCACGGAAGTGGTTTACGGGCATATTTGGCGTATATGATGGTCAAGGGTTGGATAGTGCTGTGATGATTCGTTTTGTTGAGCGTTGTTCGGATGGTCGGTTGTGGTTTCGGAGTGGGGGTGGGATTACTGCGTGGAGTGATGTCCGACTTGAATATGAAGAGATGATACGGAAGGTTTACTTGCCGGTTTCACCTACCTGATGGAACAATGTGGTGATATTTCGTGCCCGAACCGTATTGCCTTGGGTGGTGATCAGTAGGTAGCGTTGCCTGTCGGGGACACCGAGGGGGAGGGTGGAGGAATGATCGGTCAGGGGGAGGGCGATTCCTTGCGTTGAAAAGAACATGACGGTTTGGTTGGCAAGCCAGACGCCGATCAATTTCCGTTTTCGGAAAGAAAATATCAGCGGAGCAGCCCGCGCGGTGGTATCTAATGAAACCACCCATTGGCGCTGCCAATGAGCGTCGAATACGATGAATTCGGTGCCGTTGATGACCAAGCGTTCTTGTCCGGCGGCGGGGAGGATATCCTTTTCGTTGAGAAATATGGGTCCTTTGGATGAGAATAAGGGTTTTCGATCGATGTTTCGATTCAGGAAGATGCGCCAGAGGCCACCGGCGGAGTCAATGGCGTAAACATATGAGGTTTGTATTTCTCTTTGAAGGTGTAGAAACCAAGGAGTAACGGGTGGAGGACTGAGTTGTTTTTGGAAAGAGATTTTTCCTTTTGAATCGATAAAATAGAAATATCCTGCCGAATCGGAGAGGAAAAGGCGACGGATGCCACGATACGAGAAATAACGAATTGTTCCTGCGGGGGGTGCATGAAGGCGTTGAGGTGTCCACCGGGGAATCGGACGTCCTGTGAGGTAAAATGCCCGAATGCCAGATGGGGTAGGGATGGCATAGGCTGCTTGGCCGAAAGCAGAACCCCGTGGGAAATAGCGCCATCCGGTGGTTAGGGCATGTTCTGGCAAGGGGATTGGATATTGCGCTACGTTACGTCCAATCCGGCTAATCAGGAGGATGTGTTGTTGGGCCGGAATTAGGAATTGTATCTTTTGGTTACGGTAGTAATCTACTTCTGCTGCGGGTCCGATGATTGGGCTCGGCAGTGCGTATTTCCAGCGGAGTCGTCCATCGGCAGAAAAGGCTGTGAGGGATTTGCTGGAATCGGCTATCAAGATGTCGTATCGGCGTGTGCGAAAGTTGCGTACTTTCATGGGCGGAGATGCCACCGTAGAATCGAGGAGCGCCGTCCACACCCATGGGGTGGTCCGTCTTGTTTGGGGGGCATGGAGGATGCTCCAGGCGTGGAAGGCGACGGTGTCTTCGATCTGTATCTGATAGCTTCCGATTGCTCCCCATTGCTGGAGCGGAGTAAGGAAATCGACTGTGTGAAATGGCGGATGGGGGGCGAGTACTTTCGAGGAGGAATAAGTGGCAGGAAAAAAGAGGGTGGCATGATGAAAGGAGTCGGGGAGTTGGGTTTGCCATGCCAGATATGTTGGATGGGCGTTAAGGGGACCTGTCCATTGCCGATTTTGTAAGAAATCCTGTATGATGTTGGCTTTTCGGGCAGTGATGAGGTGCATACCATGCCAGGTATAAAAAACACTGTCTTTATCCGTTGCCCATAGGGAAAGCCCTTGCTCAGTAAAGGATAAGTGAATATCGGGGTTATTTTGCCACTGTTCCGATATACTTGGGGAGTCGACGTTGAGGTAGATGGCAATTCCATCACTGAGGGGGGTGTTGGGGAGCCAGCAGATTACTGTTGGATGTTCTTGTCGAAGGTGTTCGTGAAATTGGGGCGCAACAATGCCATAGGTAGTGGACGTGTTGAGGGACAGTAGGCCAATACCGTAAGGGATTAAGTCGTCGGGAATACGGAATGCTGCGATGGCCCGTTTCCTGTTGTTTTTGCGGACGTATCCGAAGGCCTCCCATCGTTGGTT
>CAYVLB010000071.1:0-10210 GCA_964452325.1 uncultured Sphingobacteriales bacterium
TAGATGCCGTATTTGTTGAAACGGTCCTTTTGATAGTCATAAGCGATTACAGCCACTCCGACCTCTCCGATAGCTTCGATGGTGTCAACGTTTGCCAGATAGAACTCCCGCGTCCCTCGGGTGAGGACCCTTAGGCGTAGCCGTTGGCCATCAGTGACAACTTGGACGCTTTTGTCGGGCCTTATCACACGGATCACACTCGAATCGGTTAATGGATACAGCATCAATGAGTAAAAATACGGGGCATGCCGATCCTCGATGCGGAATCCTACCAGGGCGGGATTAACTGCCCATTCTGTGGCTGTTTCCCGAACTTCAAAGTGAAGGTGCGGTGCCCGCGATCCTCCCGTATTTCCTGACCAGCCAATGATTTCCCCCTTCTGTACCGGGATGGGCTTTTTCAGATACCAATCGTCTTCGTATTGCTGGGTGGCGATCATATGCTGGCGTACCTGCTTTTCCACAGATGGCATAAATCCTCGGAGATGGGCATAGACTGTAAGATATCCTCCCGGATGGGCTACGTAAAGGGCTTTACCAAGACCCGTTGATGATACCTTGATTCGGACGATGCGCCCCTGTTCCACCGACCGAATGGGAATTCCTTGCCGGCCTTCAGTGCTGATATCCCATCCCATGTGAAAGTGATGGTTGCGAATTTCGCCAAAATTCCCTGCCGTTCGCCACGTTTCAACGATTACTGGCCATGCCGGCCGAAACATCCGCGCAGGGACGCCTCCCCATCCGATGGCCAACGCCCCGATGAGCCACAGTTGCTTATATTGCTTCCGGAATGACACGTCCCAATTCGCCTTTAAGAAACCCTACTAATTGGGAGATTTTCGAAGGAGAGAAATCGAAAGACGCACCGGCCGCCTCAAACAATTGGGGCAGGGGACGGGTATTGCCAAGTTGAAGGGCTTGTCGATATTGTTGAATGGATCGTTGAGGATTTTTTCGGTAGTTGCGAAATACTTCGAGGGCTCCTAGTAGAGAGATCCCATATTCAATGTAGTAGAAGGCATGGTGGAAAAGGTGTAATTGCCGATGCCAGCTGTATGCCATGAAATTTTCAAGGCCCGTGTTGTCAACAATATCTGGAGTGAATTCCGACCGAATAGTCTGCCAAGCGGCTTTGCGTTCGTCGGGGGTATGGTTTGGATGATGATATATCCAGTATTGAAACTTATCAATGGTGGCGATCCATGTGAGCAGTCGAAATACCTTTGACAATTGCAATTCAGCCACTCGGGGATACTCTTCGGGTTGTGCTAGGAATTCTTGCCAATGTTCCAATGATATAAACTCCATGGCTTGCGATGCCAGTTCGGCCATTTCGATGGGCACGTCCCGATGAAATGCAAAAGGGTAGTGACGCGTCAGGAAGCTATGCATGGCATGGCCTGCTTCATGCATGATGACGCGTACATCCCCGATAGATCCCGAAGCATTCATGAAGATGAAAGGAATTCCGATTTCGGCTAATCCATAGTTGTAGCCACCGGGTGCTTTGCCTTTTCGGGAGAACAGGTCAAGAAAGCCTTGCGAGTCCATGTAGCGGAAGTATGTGCCAAAATCCGGATGGATCTGTCCCAGAATCTCTGATACCTTGTTGATAAAATCTTGTCCTTCTAATGCTACTTTGATGGGGCCCCGTCCGGGATGCAATACTTCCAAGTCGTACGGGCGGAGTTTTGCCACTCCCAACCGTTGCTTTCGAATTTCAAGGAGGCGGGTATAAACGGGCAGTATCACCTCCTTAACGGCCTGATGAAAGCGGAGGGTGTCTTCAATGGTGTAGTCGAAACGATGGTAGGCATCAAAGATGTATTCTTCAAAGTTGGCGTATCCGGCATTTTGGGCCCGTTGATGACGAAGTTTAACGAGCTCGTTGTAAATTTCCTCGATCTCTTGCGCAACATTTAGGTAGGCTTCACCAATGGCATGGTAAGTCCTCTCCCGCAAGTGACGATCGTCTTCTTCCAGATATCGTGATGCTGCTGGGATGGTGAGTTCTTCTCCGTCGATTGTGACGGTCAGTCCTCCCGTGAGGGAAGTGTATTGACTTACGAGTTTTTCCTCTTTTTCGAGTAAGGGAAGGTTCTCTTTGCGAAACATCCGAAGATCTGTCTCAACGGTCTGGTTATAAAGTCCATATAGGGTGGGATCAAGTAAAGAGCGATAGGGTGAATCGATGTATTTACGGTCGAGTTTGTTGGCCCATTCTTTATATGGGATGATAACTTCGGCCATGTATTGTTCGTGAGCTGATTTACGGTGTTTGTCTGTCGAGAGGCGCGAAAAAGCAATGTATTTTCGAGCCAAGCGTTCGCTCATTACCGATTCGAATTCGCTTCGATCCAATAGCCACTGCTCCAAGTCGTGTGTAGAACTAATCGGCCGATCGAGGAGCTCTCGGGCATACTTTTCCACTGCTTCCCATGTTTCCAGTCTTTCCGTTTCGGGAAGGTAGCGGCGCGGCGCAAGGAACACTAAGGCGTGAGCATCGAGAGAATCTTTTTCTTTCAAATCGATTGAAATCATGATGGATTGGATTTTGGAAAATGTTTATCAGAATTAGGGGTCGGATGATTGGGCGTCGTGCTCATTCGGTGAAGCACCTTCATCCGATGGCGAATCAAATGTAAAGCCGTGAGTGGTTAGTAACAAATACCACTTAATAATCTTGCGCATGTGGGATGTGTAAATGCGGCTGGCGTCTAGCATCGAGACTTGATCTGCAAAAAACGCGCGTAAGGTGTCGTCGTTTGTGTGTGCATCGACGGGTAGGTCATTTTTCCAGTGTTTGTAAAAATGGCCATATACCTTCCGTAATGGAACGTCGTCTTCGTCTTTTCCAAACAGGAAGATGTCTTTTAGGAAAGTTGCATCTAAGGCATGACTTAAACGCATTTTTCGGGTGAGGTTGTCGATGGGAGCCACAATGATACCATGAGGGCTCCGTCCCATCACCACCCATAACGTCGATTTTCCTTTAATGTAGAGAACGTTATCCCAGTTGGGTTGCATAGGAATGGTTACAATTGAGAGGTTGCTGCAAAGATGGCAAATCCAATGGACGTATTGACAATAACTTGCCCGTATTAAAACCTCTGGGCTGTGAGTCCATACCTTTGCTTCAATTTCAGCGTGCCTATGTCGAAACTATCAAGGACATCTTTTCGAAAAACCAAATTGGTGGCGACCATCGGCCCGGCGTCCTCGAACAAGGAAGTGATTGAAGCATTTATTCGGGAAGGTGTAGACGTATTTCGGATTAATTTTTCCCATGGGACCCATGATGAACATCAAGAGATTATTCGAAATATTCGTGCCATTGCTGACGAGTACGGGCAGCACGTGGCCATACTGGGTGACCTCCAAGGCCCCAAAATTCGAGTGGTGGATGTGCCAGATGATGGCATTCGAATCGATGTGGGAGATCGTATACGCATTGCTTCGACTGGGGTCAAAGCGGACTTGAATATTGACTATCCGGCACTGCTAACCGATATTCAGCAAGGCAAGAGTATTTACATCGATGATGGGAAAATCAAGCTGGTCGTTGAACAAATAGCCCGGGATCACCTTGTAACTCGGGTTGTAGAGGGAGGGGTTGTGCTCCCGAAAAAAGGAGTTAATTTTCCAGATTCTCCGCTGTCGGTGGCCTCACCTACTTCAAAGGATGTGCGGGATCTTCAATTTGCGATTCGGCAAGATGTTGATTGGATTGCCCTTTCGTTTGTTCGAAGCTCGAAAGACATCCTCCGCCTTAAGGATATTATCGACGAATATGGAGCGTTCATCAAGGTTGTGGCTAAAATAGAAAAGCCCGAAGCTGTTAAAAATATCGAATCCATTATAGAGGTGTCGGATGGAGTAATGGTCGCTCGGGGAGACCTGGGCGTTGAAATGCCAATGGAAGAGGTCCCGATGATCCAGAAACGTATTGTATGGCTTTGTCGGAAATCGGCTAAGCCGTCGATTGTGGCGACCCAAGTGATGGAAAGCATGGTGAGGCGGCCCACTCCTTCCCGTGCAGAAGTGAGTGATGTGGCGAATGCCGTAATTGATGGAGCAGATGCGATCATGCTTAGTAATGAGACTTCCGTGGGAAAGTATCCGGTGGACGTTATCAAAATGGTAGATCGAATTATACAGCGTGCTGAACAAGAAGAATCCATCTACTACCGACTGAATGAGGTTGCACCACGGTCACCTACATTTCTGCCAGATATTGTTTGCTATAATGCAGCTGCCATGGCACGCGAGACCCACGCATGTGGTATTGTAGGAATGACTCGGTCAGGCTTCACTGCGTTCAAAGTAGCAAGCCATCGTCCTTTTCCCCCGATTTTTGTGTTCTCCGACAATTCAAAACTCTTGCAAACCCTTCGGATGGTATGGGGAGTGGAAGCCTCTTATTACGATGGCTATGAGAGTACCGACAAAACCTTTGAAGACCTTATTGCTATATTGAAAAAAAAGGGATACGTCGTGCCGAACGACGTGCTAATTTTTACCGCCAGTATGCCGATTCATCAGCGGGGAAGAACCAATACAATTCACTTGCGGCGCATTAACTGATGCCCCAATGAGTAGTTCCCAATCCCTTGTTTGGCAAGCGCTTCGGTCAGTGATAGACCCCGACTTGGGCCAAGACATTGTAACGTTGGGAATGGTTCGGCAAATTGAAATTGTCCCGCACGAGGCCATCGTAAAGGTTACCTTGCGATTGACCACACCCCTATGTCCCCTCAAAGAATACTTCCAAAAATCCGTGGATGAAGTGATACAATCGGCCTTAGGTGACCAGTGGCAAACGAGGGTTCGGTTTGAGATGTCGAAGCCTTCTACTTTCGATGACATACCCGTTCAAAGCATTTGGATGGTTGCTTCTGGCAAGGGGGGAGTAGGTAAATCGACGGTGGCCTTCTTATTGGCCCATGCGTTAAAAACCATGGGCTTGAAAGTGGCTTTTTTAGATGCCGACGTGATGGGGCCCTCCCTTCCGTTCCTAATCGGGGATAAGACCCCGTTCCCCCGCATTGAGCAACGAAACGGTCAGACTTATCTTTATCCGATTGAACACGAAGAGATTCAGTGGATGTCGGCAGGCTTTGTGATCGAGGAGCGCTTCCCCATGGCATGGCGGGGACCAATAGTGAGCAAAACCCTCCTGCAATTGTTGTTGAATACACGTTGGGAGCCCGCAGATGTAATGCTTATTGACCTACCACCAGGCACCGGTGATGTGCAACTGACCTTGCTGGAACGCCTTCCCACTGCTTCCGCCGTGATCGTAACCACTCCTCATATGTTGGCTTTGAAAGATGTGGAACGGACAGTCGAAATGTTCCGACTACCGAAATTTAAGGTCAAACTCTTAGGAATCATTGAAAACATGTCTTATTACGAACCGACGCCGGGTCACCGATATTTCCCATTCGGTACGGGAGCTGGAGAGGCCCTTGAACGTACTTTCGAGATTCCGATATTGGGTTGCCTCCCCATCAATCAGGCATTTAATCAATTGCCAGTAGCAGTTCCACCACTCCTTGACAATTTCGTATTTTTGTCAATCGTAACCAAAGCCTTGCGCCGTGAAGGAATTATCTCAGCCGCCCATGCTGGATGGCGAAAAAATGCGTGAAATCATTGAGAACGAACTTCTCCGCGAGATTCGGGGATACATGCAAAACGATGAGGGCGACGTGAGGGTAGTGGAAATGCGTCCCCAGTCGCATGTGACGCTGAAAGTATCGGGTGGATGTGCCCAGTGTTCCACGAATAAGGACATTCTTCATTATTCCATTCGGCAGGCGATTAAGCGCCGGTTTTCACACCTCCAAGTTGAAATTGTTGAAGAGGAGATAACATGAGTAGCTTTTGAGTGAAACCTAACTAATATGCCTATTGAACAGTATCGGCTTATCGTAATGCATCGGGTTGTCCTTGCCGTTGTTTGCTGTGGGATATGGCTTGCACCAGCCTCTGCCCAGCAAGAAGAATCGCCTTATATCTCATTGGATGAGATTCAAAATGAAGATCGATATTGGATCGTCAGTTCATTCTACCGAGACAGTGCCATAGCGTTTCGATGGTGGAAGCGCCTTCGAAGGGATAAATGGCGATCCCGCATATTACGTATTCAAGACGAAGGATATGCGCCGATTTTTTATGTCATTTACGATCACGCCAGGCCTAAGCTACGGGCATTGGTATATCAAATTTACGTGAAAGATTTTTATAATCGGCTGGCAAGGGTTGTCCCGTCCGATCAGCTGGTTGTCCAGACCCAACGAGAATATCAGCAGCTTAAGCGACCGCTCTCCGTTGCTTCCCAAGACAAACTTTCCAAAAGCCCCATATTGAAGGCTGAGCCTAACGAAGTTCTTATGGAACGGGCAGATTCTGTGCAGCAAGCTGTGGCAATGTCTGCAAATCATCGGGGTGCGGATACTTCTATACACGGTTCTGACCGATCTCCCATTCGTCACTTGGCGCGTGACGGCTTATCGCAAGCCAATGAGGATCTTCTGGATGCGTTGAAGTCGGATAGTCATAAGGATGTGGATCACCACACGCCACTTGCGTGGGAGAAGGAAGCAGAAGCCGTTCGTGCTCGGCATCAACGAGAAGCCCATGCTCAGCTGCCCATGATTGCTGACATACACCCTTCCAATCCTGTGGCGCCTTACTACATTATCGTGGGTTCTTTTAGAAACCTGGATAACGCCCGTCGATTGGCTGGCTTGCTTGCTTCTGCCGAGATTACTCCAAAGATTTTTCGTCATCCCAGTGGGATTTACTATCGGGTAGCTGTTTATCCAAGCCTCCTTGAATCTCAGGCTCGGCAGTACCTTAAAAAGTGTCGGGAAGAGATTGTGGAGGATGCATGGCTCCTTAAAGTCGAATAATCCGACGCATCCGGTATGAAGCCAAATGAAATTCTCGAGGGCGTTCGACAATTCATTGCCACCAATCAATCCGCATTTATCGATCAGCTGTGCGATTTTCTGCGGATTCCGTCGGTGAGTACAGATCCCGACTATCGGGAGGACGTGTGTGAGGCAGCCGATTTTTTGGCCCGCCATATGAAAGATATTGGTGTGGCATATGTGGAAGTAATTCCTACGCGGGGTCATCCGATTGTGATGGGGCATACCGAATTGGATCCCCGGCGTCCCACTGTGCTTGTATATGGTCATTATGATGTGCAACCGCCCGATCCTTATGATCTGTGGGAAAGTCCGCCGTTTGAACCCGATGTTCGCAATGGCCGAATCTATGCTCGCGGGGCCGCTGACGACAAAGGGCAGCTGTTTGGTCATTTGAAGGCTTTCGAATGGATGCATCAGAATGGCGTATTGCCGTGTAATGTCAAATTTGTATTTGAGGGTGAAGAAGAAATCGGCTCTCCCCACTTGGCACGTTTTTTGGCTGCCAATCACGAACGGCTGGCGTGCGATGTAGTGTTGGTGTCGGATACCTCCATGCTGTCACTTCAGACGCCTTCTATTACGGTAGGGCTTCGAGGGCTTAGCTACTTTGAGATCACTTTTCGGGGTCCCGATCGGGATCTTCACTCGGGCATATATGGCGGGGCTTTGCTTAATCCAGCCAATGCACTGGCCAACTTGATCGCCAGTTTGCATGACCCCATGGGACGCATTACCGTCCCGCATCTTTATGATGAAGTAGCACCTCCCAGCCCCGAAGAGCATGAAGTGATTGAATATATGCGTATTTGGGATGCTAAAATCCAAGAAGAAGCAGGGGTTTTGGCATTGTCGGGAGAAGCCGGTCTGTCGGCCTATGAACGGATCGCATTTCGTCCGTCCCTTGATGTGAACGGTATGTGGAGTGGTTACACCGGAGAAGGATCTAAAACGATCATTCCCGCTGAGGCCCACGCCAAATTCTCCATTCGTTTGGTGCCAAACCAACAACACGAGAAAATCAATGAGCTGGTTCGGAAATTTGTTGATGCCAATATCCCTAAGGGCATTAAGGCATCATTAAAGGTCTATCATGGAGGTGATCCTTATTGGTTAAGCCCTTCGTCATTGGAGTATCGGGCGGCATCTGCCGCAATTGCTGATGTGTTTGGCAAACGTGCGCTTCCGCTCCGCACGGGTGGAAGTATTCCAGTGGTTTCCGACTTTAAAAAGCATTTGGGTGCTGAAACTGTATTGTTGGGATTTGGTCTGGATTCGGATGCGATCCATTCACCTAACGAACACTTCGGAGTTGAGAACTTTTTGTTGGAGATTCAGACGATCCCGCTTTTTCACTGGTATTATGCTCATCTCAAGCAAGCAGGACGATAACCTATGGGCTGGAATTGGCGGCGCATGGGCATTCCGTTTGCGTTGCTAATGGGAGGCGTACTTCTTATAACAGCTTTGCTATTTTATCGCCGAGACGGGGAACTGCAGGTAGGGCATACAAAGTGTTTCTGGAATGTAATGACGTTGCAGGGAGCATGGCGTTATGTCTTAGAAAAAAGAGGCGTTGTTTCGCCCCGTATGCTGGTTGATTCGGGAGGATATATTCACTGGCAATGGGATGGAACAACTGCTCGGTTCACTGCTCATCCCGATCCTTTGCTGGAGATCCATTGGAGGGATTTCCCCCCGGTGCAAATCGATAATCTTTCGGATGTATCTATTCAATGGCATACCCGTGCTGGTGATTGGAAAGAGCAGTGGAATTTGATTAGGCATGAAGATGAGTTGATTGGGTTGATAACAGCCTTGCTCAGTGACTTTATGGAGGTGTGTACAGATTCTATCTTATTGTGGAAAGCCTATGTCAATCCTACGCCGACCTTTTATTTGGAGATGCCGTTATTGGGAATCCGTATGTGGGCACCTTCCCATCGTTGGATAACGGATGCCCGAAGGAGCTACCGATTGCTGGCCGATGAAATTATCCGAAGTGGTGCCGTGGTAAACAAATCTTCGGTGTTGTGGTGGATGGGTATTCCCATCGATTCGGTGGACGTAGTGGTGGCTCATGAGGTTGTTGGTCCTGTGTCTGATTCCGCCCTTTTCCATTGGGCATCGACTTATCATATTTCGTCGGGTCCAGCCCTGCGGTTCGAATATGAAGGCCCGATCGACCAGTTACCCCAGTTTTTGCGTCGGGTTTGGCAACGGCGATCCCATTTTCGCCAATCTCTTATCGATTCTCCTTGGGCGGTTATTCTTCCGCCGATGGAAGACTCGCTGCCATTTACGCTTGTTTATTTTCCCACTTTGGAGATGCCTCTTTCGCTGCTGCCAAATAGAGATGCCGAAGCAATCGATCCAATCCCATAATCGCACAATAGGCCAAACCCCGCCATCCCCATCGCCATCCCCCCTTCAGAAAATAAAGGGTGAGAAACTTTCGTACCGCATGGCCGATGGTATTCCATGAGGAATAGGTGCGGCCTGCGGAAAGCCAGTCGTAGGCGCGTAGTTGGGCGTACATACGGGCCTTGGACAAGTGCATATCGATCGAGTTCGCGAAGTGGTGATGTAAGTGCCCCTGAAGGCGGATGCGTCGCGCCTTAACAGGCACTTCCAGTAATTCATGAACGGCGTGCGTTGTCCATCGGCCAATGGAACGGTGATATATCCGCGGCTTCCAGTCTGGATACAGCCCACAACATTTCATAGGGACTCCGATGTAGTAGTTTAGTCGGTTCACCCAAAACACCTGGTGTGGATCCGTCCATTGCTGGGCACGTAGAGAGTTAAGAAGTTGGTCATCGGGTATTTCATCGGCATCGATCATCAGAATCCAGTCGAACTGGGCTTGTTGCTGAGCCCAGTTGCGCATGTTCCCAAACCCTTTCCATGGCCTGTGAATTACCCGAGCTCCCTGGCGGATCGCATGATCAGTTGTCGCATCGGTGGATGCGTCATCAACTACCACCAACACTTCTCCCACAACCGGGTGCAACGCACTCACCACTTTACCGATAGTGACTTCGGCGTTTTTTGCAAGGACAACAGCCGACACCGGGATTAATGAATGAACCAAAAAAGACCTACTTTTGTTGGTGCAAGTATAAGGGGCATGTGAAATGAATGCCGAATCCGAAGGCGTTCTTGTGGTTCGTGGTGAACAAAGGTTGCGTGAGGAGAACAATATGACACAGAAAGGGCAGTATATGACCAAAGAGGCAAGGGATGAAATTTTTTACAAGGAATTTTAT
>CAYVLB010000072.1:0-10034 GCA_964452325.1 uncultured Sphingobacteriales bacterium
CTTATATTACACCTCCACCACCCGTCATCATCGGGTCGATGATGAGGCTTCCCCTCCATCTCCGTGGTGGAAAGCCTCATCGATATTGATAATATCTAGCATTGGATTATATATAGGGGCTCACTATACGGTGGAGTCGGTTATTCAACTATCCCAACTATTTGGCGTCAGTACAGGCCTGCTTTCGATGACCGTAGTAGCATTGGGAACGTCATTACCCGAGCTGTTGGTTACTATCAGTGCCAGTCGTCAGGGGCATCCCGAAATTGCAGTTGGTAATGTGTTGGGATCGAATATCTTTAACTCTTTTGTGGTGATGGGAATCCCCTCGTTATTTGGGGAAATTACGGTAGCGCCGAATGTGCTGGCTTTTCCCCTGCCGATGATGATTGGTCTGAGTTTTTTGTTCTTTTTTGTAGTGCAAAATCGTAAGGTGGTGCTGTGGGAGGGGTGGCTTTTTATTTTGTTTTATCTTTTTTTCATTGGGAGCTCAGTGGGAATATTTTGATGGATGGTTGTAATGTCAGATCGACCGCTACCCCCATGTGGAAAGATTTTTGATAGAGGTAGGACCTTGAAAGCATAATTTTATGGCCTAATGTATTTCCTACAACCAATGGTGACTACTTGGAAAATGATGGAAAAGCATTTTCAACATCTGGCCAAGGAAGAAATAGCAAATGAAAATTCAGCGCAGTCGTTATCCCAACGGCAAGGCGCAGATGAACAAGGGACCGAGGAGATAATACTGCCGATTTTGCCCTTACGTAATACGGTCGTATTTCCTCAATTGGTGGTGCCCATTAGTGTTGGGCGGGAATCCTCAGTGCGGCTCATCGAATCTGCCCACAAGCAAAATCAACATATCGGGGTAGTGGCACAGCGTGATCCTCAGGTGGATGATCCGACGCCTTCCGATTTGTTTGGGGTGGGGACTGTGGCGGAAATTTTGCGCGTGCTGAAAATGGAGAATGAGGGCTATACAGTGATCATTCGCGGGTTGAGACGATATCGCATTCGGCGGTTTGTGCAAGAAAAACCGTTTTTGCTAGCCCAAGTGGAGCTACTGAAAGACCACCCGATTAACGAAGAAGATCAGCGCGTCAAGGCACTGATTGAGATGCTGACGGAGATGGCAATTCGAGCTATTGAACTGTCGCCATCAATTCCAGAAGAAGCAGTTGGTGCCATTCGAAATGCGCCCAACGCCCTTTTCTTGATTCACTTAGTGGCAGGGAACCTCGAAGTCAGTATTGACAAAAAACAACAGTTGCTGGAAGAAGATGATCCCATCCAGCGGGTTGAAGGAGTGATCAAGTATCTGAGTGAGCAGCTTCATTTGCTCAAAATCAGGCAAGAGATTCAAGAGAAGGTCCGCCAAGACGTTGAAAAGCAGCAGCGTGAGTTTTTGTTAGAACAACAGCTAAAACGGATTCAACAAGAATTGGGGCGCGAATCACCCGGGCAGATTATCGACGACTTGGTCGAACGGGCAAAACAAAAGCAATGGCCCCCAACCGCGAAAGCACAATTTGATAAAGAAGTGCGGAAACTCCGCCATATGAATCCGGCGGCAGCCGAATTCTCCGTCACATTAAATTATCTTGAGCTGCTATTAGACTTGCCGTGGAACGAATATACCAAGGACAATTTGGACATCCGTATGGCCAAACGGATCCTCGACCGCGACCATTACGGATTGGAAAAGGTTAAGGAACGGATCATCGAATATTTGGCGGTGCTGAAATTGCGGGGCGATATGAAAAGCCCTATCCTGTGCTTATACGGACCACCGGGTGTGGGAAAGACGTCATTAGGCAAGTCGATTGCGCGAGCCCTCAACCGCAAATATGGACGGATCTCATTGGGTGGGCTTCATGACGAGGCAGAGATTCGGGGCCACCGACGGACCTATATTGGGGCCATGCCAGGGCGGATTATCCAAACCCTACGCAAAGTGGGATCGTCCAATCCGGTGATAGTCCTGGATGAAATTGATAAGGTGGGGCAAGATTTTCGTGGTGATCCAGCAGCCGCCCTCCTGGAGTTGCTTGACCCGGAGCAAAACGCTTCTTTCTACGATAACTATCTCGAGTTGGAATATGACCTTTCCCGCGTCTTATTCATCGCTACTGCCAACACCTTAACTACCATTCATCCCGCTTTGCAGGACCGGCTTGAAATCATCCCCATCAGTGGTTACATCACCGAAGAGAAAGTAGAGATCGCACGTCGCTATCTGTTGCCCAAACAACGGCAAATGCATGGAGTACCACCCAAGGACTTCATTCTTCGAAAACCCCAGATCCGATACCTCATTCATCACTATACCCGCGAAGCGGGCGTGCGTACATTGGAAAAGCAGATTGCAGGACTGATACGTCATCGTGCCCGACAAATCGTTGAAAACAGCCGATTTAGACCAATCATTTCCGCTGCTGAAATCGATCAAGTGCTGGGACCCCCACCGTTTGTCGATAGTACATATACTCGTTCGGAGCGTTCTGGATTGGTGGCAGGGCTGGCATGGACACCTACCGGCGGAGATGTGCTCTTTATTGAAGTGGCATTGATCCCCGGAAAAGGAAAGCTGATGCTGACGGGGCGTTTGGGAGAAGTGATGCAGGAGTCGGCTCAAACCGCATTTTCCTATCTCAAATCACATGCCGAAGAATATGCAATCCCCTCGGATTCCTTCGCCCAATACGATATTCATATTCACGTGCCAGAAGGAGCCGTTCCGAAAGAAGGGCCATCAGCAGGGATTACGATTTTTACTGCATTGGTCTCGGCATTCCAAAAACGCCCCACATCATTGAGTGTCGCCATGACTGGCGAAATTACCCTTCACGGCAATGTCTTGCCAGTGGGAGGAATCCGAGATAAAGTGCTGGCAGCACGGCGTGCGGAAATCACCAACATAATTCTCTCCAAGTTCAATCGGAAAGATGTCGAGGATATCAGCAAACAATATTTGAAAGGACTACGTTTTCACTATGTCACGCATGCCCGCGAGGTATTGCGTTATGCGTTGAATCCTTGAAGTAATGAAGGTCCTGAGTCGGGCCCAAATTCGCGAAGCGGACCAATATACCATCCAGATAGGGGGGATTCCGTCCATTGAATTGATGGAACGGGCAGCGGAATCGTTTACGCAGGCGTTTTTGCGGCGCTGGCCTCGACGGTGTCCGGTGGCAATATTCGCAGGTCCTGGCAATAATGGCGGAGATGGATTGGCCATTGCCCGACTTCTTCAACAGCGAGGCCATCCCGTACGGGTATATTATCTACATTCCAAGCGATATTCCGCCGACTTTCAAAGCAACTTGCAACGCCTGCAATCGATCCTGCCTCAATATAACATTGTCCCATTGGCGGACGATCACACTATTGCCCATCTCACGCCTCGACCAGGAGAGGTCTGGATTGATTCGCTGTTCGGCACGGGTTTGACCCGCCCCCTGAAAGGATTGCCAGCCCGATTAATACATCATATTAACCGTGTAAACGTGCCGGTGGCTGCAGTGGACATCCCTTCGGGACTTTTTTGTGACGAACCCAATGCATCAGATGATCCCATTGTTCGGGCGCAGTGGACAGTATCGTTTCAAGTGCCTAAGCTCGCATTTTTTATGGAAGAGAATTCCGAATACGTTCCGGAATTTGAGGTGAGGGATATTGGCATTTCCGGTGAGTTTATCCGTAAGGCTAAGTCGCGTTATTCTTATCTAACTTTTGAAGAAGCTGCTGCGCTGCTTCCTCAAATATCACTTGCCGCTCATAAAGGAATGATGGGGCATTTGTTGGGCGTAGGTGGCCAAAAAGGGATGATGGGGGCGGCGGTGTTGATGGCCCGGGCAGCGATTCGAAGTGGGGTGGGTAAGCTGACGATGCGGGTACCTGCCGTTGGGTATGCAATCATTCAGCAATTGATCCCCGAAGCGTTGTGTTTACCAGACGAATCGGTTGATCATATTACAACCCTTCCGCGACTGAATGGCTATTCAGCGGTAGCAGTAGGACCGGGGATCGGGCAGCACCTCGCGACGGCTGAAGTCATTGATCGTCTCCTGCATTCAAAACTCCCCCTTGTGTTGGATGCTGATGCCCTTAATCTGATGGCCCGACACCCATCGTTAATGGAGGGACTTGCTTCCCACCATATATTGACGCCTCATCCTGGCGAGTTTCGGCGACTGATTGGAGAGGGCTGGGAATCATCGGTAGATAAATGGCAACGGCTTGTCCAATTTGCCCGTCGACATCAGACGACGGTCTTGCTTAAGGGCCGCTACTCAGCAGTGGCAAGCCCCGATGGTCACATTATCTTCAATGGTACCGGTAACCCAGGGATGGCAGTGGGTGGGACGGGTGATGTGCTTACCGGTATTATTGGTGCCCTGTTGGCCCGTGGAATGACTCCCTTAAAAGCAGCCATGCTGGGCGCTTTCGTTCATGGATTGGCTGCAGACCTTGTGATGGCTGATGCATCTCCAGAAGGGCTGATTCCATCGGATATTATCAGACAATTGCCCCAGACATGGCGCATGCTTCATGAAATAACAGATGCTTAACCTCTCCCTTGCTTTGTCCCGTGAGCCTACCTTTGCATATGCGATGTTGCGTATGGGGCGTCTTTGCTTATTGCTCATTATTGGTGCATGGGGTAGCGTTGTTGCGCAAACGACACGAATATATGGGTGGGTAAAAGACCCGCAGGGAAAAGGAATTGAGGGAGTGCACGTTCAATGGGTGGGTGCGGTGCAGGGAACGGTTAGCCTTGCTGGTGGCTATTACGAGTTGAAAGTGCGTTTAGATACTCCTGTGATGTTGCGATTTTCATATGCAGGAGTGGTTCGTAAAGAAGTTCGATTGAATCCAGAAGGCCATATCCATCGTTTGGATGTAGTGTTGCCAGTAACGATTCAGCTTCAGGAAGTTACCGTCACTGGTACCGCCCAACGACAACGAACGGGTTTGCGTCTGTCGCCGTCATTAATTGGTCGTTTAGCCACCCCCATGAAAAGCGTAGAGGCAGTGTTGGAAACATTGCCGGGGGTGTCGGGTGCAAGTGAGTTGTCATCAGCTTACTCAGTACGAGGTGGCAATTACGATGAAAACCTGGTTTTTATCAATGGCATTGAGACCTATCGCCCCCAGGTTATTCGTTCTTCCCAGCAAGAAGGGCTTTCGGTGATCAATCCGTATTTGGTGAAAGATATTTACTTTTCTCGGGGTGGATTTGAGGCCCAATATGGCGACAAGCTCTCATCGGTGCTAGACATTACCTATCGGGAGCCAGACTCGTTGGAAGGACAGGCTTCGATTAGCCTATTGGAAGCGAACGTAAGCTTGGGATGGCATCGGGAACGGTGGTTTCAATTATTGGCAGCCCGTTATCGTACCACGCGTTATTTGTTGGGCACCCTTGACACGCGGGGCGAATATCAACCCCGATTTGGTGACCTTCAGCATGTCCTTACCTATCGGGCATCGTCGCGATCGGATTTGCAGCTTTTTAATTATGCCACCATCAATCGCTATTTGCTGTTACCGCAAAGCCGGCGCACGGAGTTTGGACTTCCCAATCTTGTGTTGCAGTTGAACATGTTCATGAGTGGCAGCGACATTGCTGGGTATCGGCATCATCAACATGCCCTTCGGTGGAACTATCGCCCGCGTCCATCGTTGCACTGGAACAGTACAGCCTTTTATTTCGGTGGATATGAAGTGGAAAAAATGGATATCATTGGGGCCTATCTTCTTTCCGAGATCGATAAAGACCCTGAATCGGAGACGCGCGATCAGCCAGTAGCCACTATTGGTGCTGGAGCCTATCTTCAGCATATTCGCAATGCGTTGTGGCGGGAACAATGGGGGGCACGCTCCGATTTGACATGGAGGGTTTCCGAGGCAATCCGTTGCCAGATTGGCATGCGGACGTATTACGAAACGGTGCAAGATCGCCTCCATGAATGGCGTCTTGATGATTCGTCGGACTTTTCAATTCCCCTTAGCCGAGGTGATTCGCTGAAAGTGGCTTACTTTCTCCATTCTGAGATCAATTTGCGGCGTTGGGTTGCCCAAGCCTATCTTCAAGGCCAGTGGGTAGTTTCCGAAGCCGATGGATTCTACCTCACCGGAGGCATGCGTACGATTTGGTGGCAGCATGCTATCAATGGGCCCTATGTGATGCCCCGATTTCAGCTGATATATCACCTCAACCGTCGCCACAACCGCCAAGTGCTGATGCATCAGCGCGGGGCACCCCTCAAGCGAATCTATACCCTACGCCTCTCAGGAGGGTATTATGTGCAAATCCCATCATATCGGGAAATGCGAGATCGCTTCGGACAACTTCACCTTGACCTGCTTCCCCAAACAGCGTGGCATCTTATTGGTGGCATAGCTACCCATATTTCCATTTGGGGGCGTCCATTTCGACTCTCCTCGGAAATATTCTACAAATGGCTACGCAATGTCAACATTTATGACCTTGAAGATATCCGAATTCGTTACTATGCTACCGACAATGCCGAGGGCCGGGTAGGTGGCATCGAATTTCACCTCAATGGTGAGTTTGTTCCCCGTATTCCTTCATGGGTAAGCCTTACCATAATGGATGCAAGAGAAAAGGTGCCGGGAGATCCACGCGGCTGGATCCCACGTCCAACGGACCAACGGGTGATGGCAGCTATCTTTTTTCAAGATTTTTTACCCAGCGACCCACGTCATCAAGTGAACTTGCAAGTGGTATTTGGTTCAGGTCTTCCATTTGGCCCACCACAATTTATAGGGCTCAGAAATAGTGCCCGCATGAAACCGTATCAACGGGTAAATATCGGCATTGCACGTTCGCTAACACGCTCAGGATGGCTGCCGATGGCATGGCGTCGGCGAGTCCAAGATGTATGGCTGCGCATTAATGTGTTTAATGTGTTCGGTCATAAAAATATCCTCTCCTATTTCTGGGCCCGAGACATCAATGGTAATTACTGGGGCGTGCCCAACTATATGACACGCCGCCTGCTCAACGTTGAGTTCTCGGTTTCATTTTAATCAAGTACAATGCCACAGTCCGTAGTCCCCCCCCTACGAACACTCCGAATGCCCTATGATAGTGGGAAAATTGACTGGTGGGAATTGTGGCGTTATCGTGACCTGATATGGATGCTTGTTCGTAGGGATTTCTCGCTTTTTTATAAGCAAACCCTTCTGGGGCCGCTGTGGTATTTGCTTCAGCCAGTGTTGACGATGCTGGTATTTACTGCAGTGTTTCACCGAATGGCGGAATTGTCATCAGGGGGAGTACCTGCGCCGCTGTTTAACCTGGTGGGCATATTGATGTGGGGCTTTTTTCGAGATACGTTTATTGGCGTTTCCGAGACTTTTGTGCGCCATCAGGCCCTGTTCTCCAAGGTCTATTTTCCCCGATTGGTAGTGCCGCTTGCTGAGTGGGGCATCGGGTTGATTCGACTCGGGTTTCAATGGATAATACTGCTGGGTTTGTGGCTATTTTGGGTGATGAGGACGGATGGGATACCCACTTTTCAATGGGGATGGTTTTCGTTTGCAGTGTTGTTGTTGAGCATGGCAGGCGTTGGGGGAGGGCTGTTGATGGCGTCGTTGATGACGAAATATCGAGACCTTCGGTTTGTAGTGTCGTTTGGCGTGCAATTGTTGATGTTTTTGTCGGCGGTTTTCTATACATTGGATGAGGCAGCGGCACGGTTGCCGGCCATGGGTGAGTGGTTGAGGTATAATCCGGTGGCAGTGGCAATCGAATCTGCCCGTTGGGCGTGGTTGGGGGTTGGCTCAGTGTCGTGGGAAGCAGCGTTGGTCGCCTTCACAGGATGTGGGGTCGTGTTGGCAGTGGGGATTTACCGGTTCAATCGGGCAGAAAAAGACTTTTTGGATACGATATAATGCGTTATGGGAGGAGTATTTGCCATTGAGTTGGAAGGTATTTCGAAGCGTTATCGGCTGGGGGAATATAATGCCCGAACGTTGTGGGAGTCGTTGAAATATCGACGCCAGCGAAATGGGTCCGTTCCCCAAGAAGTGTGGGCACTTCGGGAGGTCTCGTTGCGGATAAGGCCTGGCGAAATGGTTGGGATCATCGGACCCAATGGTGCAGGCAAGTCGACACTTCTTAAGGTGGTCTCGCGCATCACCTATCCCACTTACGGGACAGTGCGATGGCGAGGAAGGATCGCAAGTTTGCTGGAGGTAGGAACGGGATTTCATCCAGAATTAACAGGCCGGGAAAATATTTTACTGAATGGAACAATCCTTGGAATGCGTCGCCATGAAATACGCCGACGCTTGGATGCAATCGTTGATTTTGCCGAAGTTGCCCCTTACCTCGACACACCTGTCAAACGATATAGCACGGGGATGGTAGTTCGTTTGGCGTTTTCGGTAGCAGTGCACCTCGAGGCAGAAATTTTATTGGTGGATGAGGTGTTGTCGGTTGGAGATGCTTTTTTCCGGCAAAAGGCAATTGAAAAGATGCAGGAACTTATTAGCCGGCAGGGACGCACCGTGTTGTTTGTAAGTCATAACATGGGGATCCTACGCAATCTATGCAAACGGGGAATTGTATTGGATAGTGGAAGGGTATCTCATGATGCCCCCATTGATGAAGCAGTTGCTTTCTATTTAGCTACCAGACGTCGGCAGTTGGAGCGTCCGCTGTCCGAACGGACCGACCGTACCGGATCCGGCAAGTGGCGAGTGCGTCGTGTTGAAATCTTAGACGCCCGCAGACAACATGTTGACCAGGTGTTGGCCGGCGACCCACTTCATATTCGGTGTTATATTGACAAAAAATCCGCTGTCAATCTGCGAGAATTATTTGTAGGAATTGTTTTATGGGATGCCTACCATACAAAAGCAGCTACCTTTTTCAGTGATGAAATGGCCGCTGATTTTTCGTTTCTCCAACAAGCCGATGCCTTTGAACTGTATATTCCACGGCTCAACCTGCGGCCCGGACGTTTTGGCATTGGCATTCATCTGGGTGAGGGGGGAGCAGGCCCTCAAATGCTCCTTGATTACATCGAAGAAGCAGCTTCGGTGATGGTTTTGCCGGGTGATTTTTGGGGTACCGGACGGGCCCCACGTCCGCATGGAATCGCCCTGCTTCCTGCGGAATTCCGCCCGTAGCCTACCTTTCCTATATTTGAAGACCCTACGGTGTCGAGTCAAACAATGAATTATGAAAGCATGGATGCGTCTGCCATTGCATACCCAAATCATTATTGGACTTATCGCAGGGCTGGTGTGGGGAGTGCTTGCAATTTACTGGGGGTTTCAAGAAATTACCATTGACTATGTACGTCCTTGGGGGCGCCTGTTTATCAATTTGTTGAAGGTGATCGCCATTCCAGTTATCCTGACTTCGTTGGTAATGGGAATCAACAGCTTGCGCGACCTCTCATCCCTTTCTCGGATGGGACTGCGAACTTTGGGTATTTATGTGGGGACGACGGTATTGGCCATTACGGTGGGCGTTGTGATAGTACACTTGACCAGTCCCGGAGACTTCTTCCCTGAATCGTTGCGGGTCGAGCTTCAGCGGCAATATGCGTCGGTGGTCAAAGGCAAAATGGCCGATGTCAAGGCTGCCCGACAAGGACCGTTGGCATTTGTTGAACGATTGGTCCCCGACAATATTTTCAAGTCGATGGCCGACAACCGCAACATGCTACAAGTGGTATTGTTTACAATGTTTCTCGGAGTTGCTTTGTTGATGATCCCGGATGCAAAAAGCCGTCCTGTGGTGGCAGTGTTTGATGGGCTTAATGAAGCGGTAAATAAGATGATTGATTTTATCATGCGTGCGGCACCATATGGGGTGTTTGCCCTTATGGCAGGTATGATTGTCGAGCTCACCGGCAATAACCCAGGATATGTATTGTCTCTTTTAACGGCCTTGGGAATCTACTCGTTGACAGTGTTGGCTGGTCTGGCAACAATGGTTTTGGGAGTGTATCCTTTGTTGTTGAAGATGTTTACGCGGATGCCTATTT
>CAYVLB010000073.1:0-9746 GCA_964452325.1 uncultured Sphingobacteriales bacterium
CTCAACAGCATTTTTCATATTACATGGGATCAGGTAGCTCACCTATCCATTGACCGACCGAGGGTTCACAGCTCGATCCGAACGTTAATTTCATTCTATGAATCATCACAGGGGGTTAAATTGGCGTTGCGGTCCCTTTCCATGCTCAAATAAGTTTGGATCCCTTTCAACGTCCAGAGACGCCACCGGAAGGCAAGATGTTCGAATTATTTCCCGTGCATTTGCATATAATGACTACGGTCCGGTTGGTGGTGTGCCCTTTGGATGGAAGTACGAACCCACCAAAACATTCCCATATTGTAAATCAAGTGGGCACTGACTGCTGCTCCATACCCTGCATATTCGTAGAGATATCCGAGCACGACTGCAAAAACAGTAAGGGCTACTCCCAGCATGAATATTCCCCGAACTCCCCGCTGATAGTAATAGCCATGTATCCCGATAAAAATGATTGCCGTGGGGATGATGCCGATGTGGTATTGGAGCCACCCCCGAAAAAACAACTCTTCGGTAAGTGCGGCCAGCAACGAAGCCCCCACGAGATCAATCATTGACATAGGAACATTGCGAAAAAGGCGATTGTAGTGGTGTCGGACAGGTTGCATTCGGGACGTAGTCAGCATCCCATAAATCATTCCATAGAAAGCCAATCCAATGATTGCCCCCCATCCCAGCTGAAGCCAGAGTGGCAACGGCCCTTTAGTCAGAATATCTGAAATGGATGGTCCCCCAAAAATTTGATATCCTGTCCAGGTAATCAAGGGAAACAGCAATGACGTAATCAAAGCTGCTCGTCGGATCATCGACAAAGAATAAGACCCGTTCGGTTGCATGCCATCAACCGAAAAGAAATCACTATTTGGGCGACGGAAGATTGATAATCGGAGCCACTCCTTTATCGTATGGCAGCAATACAACAGTATTGTTGTCTCCTTTGGCGTAGGCTTCCAGGTTTTGAATAAACTTCCACATCAAATATTCTCGGGTCAGCGATCGGGCAATGACTCGGTTAGCCGCAGCAATTCCTTCCGCTTCAATCTTTTTGCGTTCGGCTTCTAGTTTTTCACGCTCTACTACGTAACGCATCCGTTCGGCTTCTTCCAATGCGCGTCGCTTTTGTTCGATGGCTTCTACCACCTTGTCAGGAAGCCGAATGGCTCGAACCAGAATGTCATCTAATTGAATGTTATACTGGGCTAACTTTTTGTTGATTTGACTGTATAGTTGTTCTTGCACCAGATCACGTTCTTGATAAACGCGGGCACTTTGCAACTGTGCAATCACATCGCGGACTGCAGCTCGTACAACGGGCTTTATGATTCGTTCTTCGTATTGGGGGCCGTATTCCACGAACGTTTCTGCTGCCTTTTCAGGGCTTAATTTATAGAGAACGGTTACGTCAAGATCGATGGTAAGTCCATCTTTTGACAAGGATTTTACGGAATTGGTCCCCACCAAATCATATTTTAGTGTTCGGACGCTCATTTGATACACCTTATCGATACCCGGAATAATCAGATGCATCCCTGGCATCATCTCATTGGGACGTACCTTGCCGAAACGGGCGATTACTCCTACCGATCCGCTGGGAATAATTACCACCGCCATTGCCAACAACACCAATATGATAATAGCACCGACTGCCGATTGTAGCCAATAACCTTTCATAACATGGCATTTGAGCTATCTAACAAAGCTAAGTATTATGATCTAATTTCTAAACGATGCTATTGGATCTGTTGCCACAACCATTCCAGCGCCCATCGATAACCTTGGAGTCCTGCTCCACAAATCAACACATTCACTTTTGAGGTAAAGAACGAGTGGTGCCGGTAGGCTTCCCGAGCATAGATATTCGTCAAATGAACCTCCACGATAGGCATGCGAAGCATTTCCAATGCATCCGCCAGCGAGATAGAAGTGTGGGTGAGGCCTGCGGGATTGATAACGACCCCTTGAGCAGCTTGCCGTCGGTGAATCCAATGGATACGATCGATCAGATCGCCTGTATGATTGCTTTGATAGTGATAAAGTAGGACGCGATCGTGCCATTCCATTTCCAGTGAATCCATGAAAGCTTGCATCTCTTCCGTCTCATACGGAGGTGGGCGATCTTTTAATACATTCAAATTGGGGCCGTTGAGGATATGAATTTCGGGTTTTATAACTTGCGATGTCATAAAACAAGATTTTGAAATGAAGCGCTTTATAGGAACGACTTTCCTGTGGGCGGGGGTGGCAATATTAACAAATGCACAGTCGATTAATTATAATGATGTGATTGTTTTGGCCAACAGCGAAGACTCCATCAGTATGCAGATTGCTACTTATTTCGCCCAACAACGAGGTATTGTAGCCTCTCATGTGATTACTTTTCCCATGCCGTCTGATGAAACCATTAACGGATATCAATTCGATTCCCTCCGTCAAGCGCTTGATAGTGTCATTACTGCCCGCAACCTTCGCGACAGTTTCGCATATATCGTGACCACCAAAGGAATGCCCCTTCGGATTTCAGTTGATACCCTCACTTACTATGCCGGCCAACCATATGGGCCTTTTAATGCGTCCGTTGAAAGCGAGTTAGCCCTGATGTTTTCACCACAACTGGCAAGCTACGTGGGAGACTCATTGGCAGTGTTGAACCCCTATTACGGCAGTACGGCCCCTTTTAATCCTTCTAATAATCTGGGCATTCGGTTAGTGACGCGCTTGGATGGTTATACCTATGCAGATGTGATCCGACTGATCGATAGCAGTGGTCCCAATCAACCCGTTGATAAGTCCTCGGCAGTAATTGTCATCGATCGTGATCCTGTATGGGATTCACTGCTGACCAATTTTTATCTTACGTATTATTCAGATACTGACACTTTATGGGACGATTATTACGATTCGGCGGTAAGCGCCCTCATTGCGGACGGTTGGTCGGTTATTTACGACAAGACCACATCCTACCTTACCCAACAATCAGAAGTAATTGCTTATAACTCGTGGGGCAGCAACGATTACTCGTTTGGCCCTGCCCGAAATGACACTTCTGCTGTTCCCAATCATCAATGGGCACGGGGGGCTTTGTCGGTTTGGTATGTATCTACGTCAGGACGATCGTTTACACCGGGGACGCCCTATGGGCAATCGTTGGTAGCTGATTTGATCAATGAAGGCGTTAGTGGCACTGTTGGGCATGTTTTCGAGCCCTTTTTTGGGGCAATGCCCGCCCTGGATAAAGTATTTCCTAATTACTTGCGCTCCGATCGGTACCTCAATCTGGCCGAGGCCTTCTACTCTTCCATTCGCTGGCTATCGTGGATGAGTGTAGTTATCGGTGACCCGAAAACCTCCGTTATGACAACGGTTACAGGAAAGTCTTTTGAGTTGTCATCTACGCCACATTTCTCGATCTTTCCGAATCCTGTCCGTCGGGTCATGGTGCTAACAGGTAGGGGGGTACAATCCGGTGGTTTGTTGGAAGTGTATGATATTCGTGGGCAACGCATTCGTCAGATTCCGATCCAGACAAATCATTATAGCCGCATTGCGTTGACATCCTTGCCCAAAGGGTTTTACTTTGCCCGGTTAATAACACCGACCGGAAATTATGCCGTCCAGTCTTTCGTCAAACAGTGATAATGCGTGGTACACGAAATGGTTTGACTCGCCCTATTATCGGATATTGTACGCGCATCGCAACAATGCGGAGGCAAGTTGTTTCATCGACCGATTGTGTGCTGATTTAAGGCTTTCGCCTCCCCTTCACATTTTGGATGTGGGGTGTGGCTGGGGACGTCATGCCTGCTATCTTGCCCATCAGGGATTTGAGGTCGTAGCAATTGATGCCAATTTACAATTGATTAATCGACTTCAAACAGGCCAGTGTGCATCACGCGTTCAGTTCATCCATCATGACATTCTCGAGCCTATCTTTTCTAAAGTCAACAAGCCTTTTGATTTGGCACTCAACCTATTTACTTCTTTTGGCTATTTCACAACGTGGGCAGCGCACATCCGCGCCTTGCGCCACATATTTGAAGTGCTACGTCCAGGCGGCAGGTTGATATTGGACTTTATGAATACGTGGTGGACCTTGTGCCATCTGGTATCCGAAGAGGTGATTATCAAGGAGGGGATACGTTATGAAATCCAACGTGTCTACACCCCACCCTACATTATCAAGGACATTGATATTCTCGATGGTCATCATCGGTATCACTATCGTGAACGTATTTGGGCATTTTGGCCTGAAACCCTTGCTTCGCTTCTTCGGTCCGTTGGATTTGAAATAATATGCCAATGGGGCGACTACAACCTTTCAGTGTTTTCGGAGGCTCTTTCCCCCCGCCTTATCTATTTAACCCAAAAGCCATGACCTCCCAATGTGATTCTTATTGCCCCTGCCCATGGAACATATCTTTGCCAGAGGAATAAGGTCATCCTTGAATGTTTGATTGGCTGCTAACATGGGACTATCGGATCTTTCATGCCATCAATCAGGAATGGGTTCGTCCTTGGATGACTTCGATTATTCCTCTACTTCGCAATAAATGGATATGGATTCCTGTCTATGCATTTTTGGCAACCCTTATTATCGAGAAGCACCGATGGAAGAGCATTTGGATTTTCCTTGCCGTGTTGGGAGGGGTTGGCATGACCGACTTTATTGTAAGTCGAGTATTAAAGCCGGCAATTGGAAGACTTCGTCCATGTCAAATGATGGATTCCTTGGAGGTAATTATACGGGTTCCTTGCGGAGTGGGTTTTAGTTTTCCATCGGCCCATGGGGCCAATCATTTTTTCTTGGCAGTTGTGATTGGAAGTGTAGTGGCAAGAGATTATCCATGGCTTGCAATGCTGTTGTGGTTGTGGGCGGGGGGGGTGGCTTATGCGCAAGTGTTTGTGGGAGTTCACTTTCCGCTCGATGTCATCGGAGGTGCCCTGTTGGGTATCTTTGTGGGGGTGCTTATTGTACGCTTTGTCATGTATCCCATAATTGAACGCCATCGATGGGAGTCCTTGTCTTCCTAATGTTGGGCTTGATTGGGGCGGTCATACTTCCGTGGATGCTTGAACGATTGCCCATTCAACTGCCCCAGGGCGATTTTTGGCTGGCTTTTGGTGGCGCCTTTATCACCGCAAGTGTCCTGTTGCATTTATTGCCGGAATTTCATTTTATGGTTAAAGTTGTTCCTTTAATAGCCGGTGGTTTTTTCTTACAGTTCTTTGTAGAAATGTGGACACAAGGGGTTGAGCATGGCCATGCCATTGAGCAAGTCCGAATCTCGGCCCCTCGGTTGTGGAGTCTTTGGGCAGCCCTGGGGATTCATTCAGTCATGGAAGGAACTGCTTTAATATCCGCGGTTACTCTCCGCACAGACATAGCCACCAACATGTATCTTAATGTGATCATTCATAAAGTCCCTGCTGCTTTTATTCTCTATTTTTTGTTTAAGGAAAGTTCATTTTCAAAGCGCCTCCGCTTTTTGTTGTTTGGGGCGTTTGTGGTGGCCTCGCCAATAGGAATGCTTTTAGGTTTGGCCTTAACCGATTATGTTCAGGTTTTATGGGTTATCGGGGCGTTTGTGGTGGGTAGTTTTCTTCACATTGGGACGAATATGCTTGCGGAAGTGGGGCATCACCACCAGCAGGGGCCGGTTGGCATTGTAGCTGTTATTCTTGGAATTATCGTTGCGTGGTTTACTTAAAAAACTTTTTTCGGAATATGAAAACATATCCCTGTTTGGAAGTACATCCCCAACACGCAAAAGGGGTGGCGTTAGTTCGGCTAAACCGTCCGCAAGTTCTGAATGCCCTCAACCTGCAAGTGATGCGATCGTTGCGTGAAGCCCTTACGGATCTTGACCACGACGACGCCGTACGTGTCATTGTAATTACCGGTAATGAGCGTGCTTTTGCTGCTGGGGCAGACATCAAAGAAATGGCGGATCGTTCGGCGGTAGACATGCTATTGATTGATCAATTTACCACGTGGGATCGGATCAAAAGCGTCAAAAAGCCGCTCATTGCCGCTGTCTCGGGCTTTGCTTTGGGGGGGGGATGTGAGCTAGCCATGTTATGCGATATGATTGTGGCTTCTGATACTGCCCGTTTTGGCCAGCCTGAAATTAACATCGGCGTAATGCCTGGAGCGGGAGGCACCCAACGCTTGACCCGTGCCATTGGGAAATATCGTGCCATGGAAATGGTTCTGACCGGACGCTTTATCACCGCCGAAGAAGCCTATCAAGTAGGGTTGGTTAATAAGGTCGTTCCGGTAGAGTTATATCTGGAATCTGCTGTTGAGTTGGCCCAACGCATTGCCCAAAAGTCTCCATTGGCCGTTCGGCTTGCCAAGGAAGCCATCAACTTTGCTTTCCAATCGTTCCTCAATGAAGGCCTCCACTTTGAACGAAAAAACTTTTACTTGTTATTCGCTTCTGAGGATCAGAAAGAAGGTATGCGTGCTTTTATGGAGAAGCGTCCTCCTCGATTTTCCGGACGATAGTTTGAGGCCTCAGTATTATTGAATTCGAACGCGAGGGTCTAACATTCCGTACACAATATCCACGGCAATATTGGTCAGAATGAATACAGCTGAGACGAAAAGTACGGCGCCCATTACCACGGGAAAATCAGATGTATTTAATGCATCCACCGTTACTTTTCCCAAGCCCTTCCAATCAAAAATATACTCGACAAAAAACGCTCCGGCCAACAGCGCAGCGAACCATTCCGAGACCGTTGTTACGACTGGATTCAAGGCATTCTTGAAGGCATGTTTGAGAACGACGCGTGTAGAAGAAAGTCCTTTGGCATAAGCGGTGCGAATATAATCTTGCGACAGCACTTCAATCATGGATCCTCGCATCAGCTGTGTGATTAGTGCCAATGGGCGGATTCCCAATGTCAGTGCTGGCAGAATTAGATTTTTCAGCATCAAGACTGGCCCTTGGTAGGGGTCATACTCATATAAGCTGCCAAACATGTTTAAGCCTGTCCAATCCGCCAGCTTGTAGCCAAACAGCCAGGCGATGATAATCCCACTGAAAAACGAAGGCACTGAAATACCGATGACTGCTGCCACCACCAACGAATGATCGATCCATGTGAGCTTACGCACGGCTGATATAATTCCCAACAAAACACCCAACACAGTGGCTAATAGCATTGCTGCCACTGCTAACACAAATGTGGCAGGAAACGCATCCGCTAATATTTCGGTAACAGGCCGGCGCGTTTGGTAGGAGTATCTCAAGTATGGTATCTTCCATACAATCACATGCTTTCCCCACCGAATCAAGGGATGATAATTGTATTTCTCTTGATTTTCGGGGGTTGACTCGTGAATCGATAGCGGCAAGACATCGTTAAAATAATAGATATATTGCATGTATAGGGGCTGGTCAAGACCCAATTCTTTCCGAATGGCTTCGAGCGTAGCTACGTCGGCACGCTGTCCCATGGTCAGACGTGCAGGATCGCCCGGTAACACATGAAATAGTAGAAACACCACCGTAATGACCCCCCATAACACGAGCAATCCGTAAAGCAAACGACGCACAACAAATCCTATCATTGATTCTGATTGATCATTTGAAGAAGTTCATCTGGAGACGGCCACCCACACATCGACCACTTTCCCTTTATTGTACCTTCCTTCCAAAGAATGAGTCCAGGATTGGCTCGAATCATCGTCTTGAGGGTGGTCTCGTCCATAAAATAAAATCGAAACTTGCTTTCAAAACGTACCCAGCGTTCAGGTCCGGCCGAAGTAACCACCCATACTCTTATTGGGCGTTGGGGAATGCTTTCCAAGCCTACCACCAACTTTTCGACCTTTTCTAGCTTCCGGTTTGATAGCTTTTCCGGATCACGCAATACCACCATTGCCTTCCATCCCGACAATTCCAAAAAGGAAGAAGTTACGTCTTCTCCATCTGCCGAAGTAATAAAAAAGTCGTGGACAGGTGGTGTGTATCCTTTTTTTACCAATTTATTACGCGTTTCCACCCATTCCCACATGGTGTCGGTGGGGATGGCATCGAGTGTAAATTCCTGTGTCTTACCAGAAGCTTTGTGGCGATATACTAATGTGGTGCGGTATTCATCGACGGGTGCTCCCGGTGGAATTTCCATCAATTGCAAAACATTGTTACCCACTTTATAAGGGCGAAAATCCATTATTGGTAAACAGGCATAGGAGTAGTAGTTAACCGCTGATGTTACTATTATTGTCAACAGCATCACCATCTGTACCCATTGTCCCAATGGTCGTATTTGATGCCGATTCTTCCACAGTCCCCATATCAACACCATCAAGACCACATCCTTGGCGAAAGATTGTTCAGGGGTCAACTGTATGGCATCGCCAAAGCAACCGCAGTCTTTAACCGCGTCAAAAATGGCCGAATAGCCTGTTAGAAACGTAAAAAAGACAATTAAGCCCAGCAGCAAATAGGTCGTCAATAAGGGCCATGCTCCAATGATAATTGCTACACCAAGAACCACTTCCAATGTGTTGAACAGCATTGCCAAAACGGGAGCGGAAAAGTTGAGATCGGTCAGGTGGAACACTTCGAAGTATTCCTGTAACTTGTAGGCCAGTCCCCACGCATCTACCGATTTGACCACACCCGAAAATATAAAAACGATTCCCACCACCAACCGAATAATCCACAACAACATTTTAGGCATGACCATCCAATTTAATTAGTGCGAAGATGGCATAGTTAATAATATCGATCAAATTATCGTGAATCGATGGTGTGAGATCTCTTCTTCTTTGTGCTTGCGAAATCATAGTCCGGATCCGCATTAGCTTGGCCAGGATTATATCGGCAAGCGATTCGTCAAACATATCTCGCCAAGCCTCACCATAGTCATGGTTCTTACGTTCCATTGTTCCGAATGCTTCCTGTACGTACTGTTGATAAAGGGAATCGACCCTTTCGGGTTCGTTATTCATACGTTCTTCCTCCCCTTCAGCCATATGAAGACGAATCAATGCAAGCACCGCATAATTAATAATTGCCCAATACTCTTCTCGGATTGAGTCCCCTACTTGCTGGGTGCCTTTCTCCTGAATTGTTCGAATGCGCCTGATTTTAATCAACAACTGATCCAGCAACGAAGGCAACCGAAAAGCCAACCACGACATCCCGTATTGTTGCGCTTTGGCATCAAATACACTGCGCGCTGCCCCCACGTAATCCCAAAACAGCTCGGCCAACTCGGAAGAACGTTTTGATGTTATTGATGCCATGACATATTTATTATGATGGCGAGTTAGGGAGTATTCGCAAGCGCCAAATATAGATAACATCAGATATGATCTTCTTATCTGTGCTATATGCACTCGATCGATACCGATATTCCTTAGGCACCTTTCCAGATGAAAGGAGGTTAGTGTAGTCTTCTCCTTTGTCCTGTTTTCTTGCTTTTTTTTTTGAGAATTCGCCATTAGATAACAACACTATCTTTGTCGTGTCAAAACCAGGATAGGATGCGCTGGATCATGATCCTTTTGGTGGTAATCGTAATAGACGCTGTCCTTTATTTTTATGTTCTACGGGATGTCCCGGGAGTGCGGAGATGGGAATATCGGCTAACCACTACTTCTATTGCGACAATTAAAGCAAACCCCGAAAAATATGAAGGTAAGGTGGTGACCGTACATGGAGAGGTTCGATCTTCGGCGTCGATAGGGGGTATAGGATATTTTGTGATTGATGATGGGACGGAAGAGCTGT
>CAYVLB010000074.1:0-9631 GCA_964452325.1 uncultured Sphingobacteriales bacterium
TGGGGTGGAATCCCCTGCTGTGCCTTGGCCAGATTTGCCCGTCGAATGGGGCCATGCCGGTTCCAATTTTCAACACCCATCAGGGCAATCCGACTGCCGCTTTTTTCGAGCAAAACGTGTTCATTACGTAGCAACCGCCACCCCATTTGCTGGTAGGCTTGGAGCAGGCGGCGGAAGTTATTGCGTCGTGACGATATGGACGGCCACGGGTAATAATAGCCATAGTCATGATTACCCAACACAGCAAATACTCCAAATGGCGCGCTAATAGAAGACAATAATTTAACGTAAGGACGAATTTCTTCGGCACGATAGTTGATGAGATCCCCTGTAAACACGACCATATCCGGACCCAGTTCCTGAATGTTTTGAGCAATCTGCTGAACTAATTGCGGTGACCGAAAAGTCCCCAAATGAAGATCGGAGATGTGCGCTATTCGAAAGCCATCAAAAGGGGCCGGAAGATCTGGAAAAGCAAACTGAGGATATCGGATGCGAAGGCGGCGGGGTGTCAGCAACATTCCTATTGCCATAGCACTGGGCCAAGGGGAGATGACTGCAACGCTACCCCACTGGAGCAAACGGCGTCGCATGAAGTTCGGAGGTCTTCTCATCGAACGACACCAGGGATTGCTCCTGACAAGCCATCCTACCCCATGCCATATCCACAACAACGGCTTGGGCAACACCCATGCCACCGCATACACAAACCATCGCTGCATCCATCGATCCGGCCAGTCTCCCCCACCCCAATACACCCATCCCCACCATGCCAGCCACCCCAACCACAGTGGCACATGCACACCCAGGTAAACCCGCCATAACCACGTTCGCCGGTGAAAGTAATACATCAAAGCGGCAGTCACCCCTTCAACGATCCCAATCACAATCATTATTCCATAAAAGCGATGCATATTTCAAGCCCCTATATGCAGCGGTAACACCGAATTTGTCTTATGGAAATCGGTCGGCTGATGCAATGTCCAGCCTTCCTTTTGTCCATCAACACCGTTCGCATACCTGCCTTTCTCAATATTCAAATCTACATAGTCTATGCAATCGAACAGGCTATCGGGATATATAATGATATATTTGCAATTGACATCTATACGAATTCAAAAACACATGTTGCCATGGCCAGGCAAATCATGCTATGCGTGCAATTATTGCTCTGGGCAATTCATACATCCCATGCCCAGAAATCATGTGTGGCAATAGGAAGTGGTGGAGTAGAAGAGCAGGTTACAACGACTGCCACTCCGCAGGGGTTCTTAATTGGTGGCCAAAAAAATAACCAAATTTATCTCGTGCACGTAGACACTAATTACAATGTTATATGGGACATGATCATCGACACCCTATCTAATGGAAAGGTAACCGCCTTACTCAAGACTTCAAATAATCATTACATAGTGGCAGCACGGGGATGGCAGGCTGGGAGAAGTCAGACCTATTTGATGCGACTTGATGGGACTGGCAATGTAGTATGGGAAAAATTCATCCAAAAGCCCTCTTCTGGATTCGGCCCTAATATCCCCCAGATCCATTCATTAACCGAACTGAACGATAATCAGTACATTGGTGTCGGAGTTTATCGAACGAATGGATATATTATCAAATTCGACAGTTCAGGTCACATAATATCGGAGTTTGAGCTCAAAGGAACATCTTACGAAGAGCTCTGGGATGTAGTTAGCGATGATGAGGGATCCATCGTAGCTGTAGGATGGACGGCGTCCTTTGGTGCGGGGTCAAAAGATGTGTTGATTGTGAAGTTTGCCAATGACAGCAGCATCCAATGGGCAAAAACAGTTGGAGGAGCACAGGAGGATATTGGATTTTCCATAGTGCAAAGCGAAGATAGCGGCTATGTGGTCAGCGGATTGACTTATTCATTTGGGGCTGGTGGCAGGGATATCTATGTCATCAAACTCACAAAGGAGGGAGACACTTTATGGACGCGTACAATTGGTGGTAGTAGCACGGACCTTGCCTTTGACGCTGTCAAAACAGATGACAACCACTTTGTGTTCTGTGGCTATTCTAATTCATTTTATAATGGAAAAGAGACTCCCTATTTGGTAAAGTTAGATCCCTCGGGCAACATGAAATGGACCCGTTTGGTGGGGGCCGCCAATTTTTGGCGTAAAGAGGCTAACACCATTATTAATCTTGCAAATGGCGAATTCTTAATTGCCGGAAACATGATACATGATTTTGGAAACGGGGGAAATGATATTTTCTTATCCTACCTCACCCGTTCGGGAGAGCCTCTTGTGTGTGCCACTGAGTGCCTATCTGGGACTGGAGGTACAATAGGGAGCGGAGGTATCGTAACTGACATATCACCCACCGTCGAGCCCTTTATCGGCAGCTGGTTAGACACTATAAGCAAGATAGATTGGCCAGCATCCTCATCGGTAAAGTATCCCAATTTCCAACTGTCCATCACGGTGGATCGCATCGATTCTGCTTCTTGTGCCACATGTTCGGACGGAGCAATATATCTGTCAATCAGCGGAGGAAATCCACCCTATTCCCACCGATGGAATTCAGGAGACACGGTAGAAGATCCTACGAACTTGCTACCGGGAATATACGCCGATTCCATTCGTGACGGGTCGGGATGCTTAACCGTTGCAGGGCCATTTATTGTAGCTAGCCCACAGGCATCGGGACTTTCCGATTGGCCTGTGCTCCCTCAACAATGCAAAACGTTCTTGGCCAATGGGGACATAGTGGTGGAGTGCGACCGTTCCATCAAACGAATCGAGGCGTTCGACACAAAGGGAAAACAAATAGCGCTCATCAACATATCAAGGACACGCAGAGTGAACCTATCTCACGCTGTGAAACGGAATTCGGTCGTTTTTATTAAGGGGTATGATAACAACAATGCTCTTTTGTTCCTACAAAAAGTGATTCTTCCGCGTCCTTAAACCGCCGAACATATCATAACGGGAAGCAGATGTGAATGCTTTTTGGGGGGGCGCATGGTTTTTTTAGTAATTCAACAGCTTCTTGGCCTCGTGTTCAAGCCGTTGCCATGGCAAGTACTGGGCCTCCAGCGATGGTGCAAAAGGCACTGGTGTATCCAAGGCAGCGACTCGGCGGACGGGTCCATCTAACCACTCAAACAACTCGTCGGATATGAATGCGGCGATTTCGGCGCCTGGTCCCATTGTTAAAGTGGCTTCATAAAGTAGTAATGCCTTACCAGTACGTCGAACGCTTTCCGCCACTGCTTCTTTATCCCATGGCAATAAGGTTCGGAGATCCACGATATCCAAATCTGCATTCAACCGTTGTTGCAACGCCAATGCCTGGTGAACGCCCCACCCGTAAGTAATGATCGATAGGTCGTTTCCTTTTCGGACCGTTCGGGCTTTGCCAATGGGAAGGGTGTAAAAGTCTTTCCACACCTTCCCTTTAACCGATCGATACAGGAATTTATGCTCAAAAAACATCACGGGTCCGGGATATTCAAAAGCGGCTAACAACAATCCTTTTGCATCATACGGGGTGGCAGGATATAGGACCACCAATCCTGGGGTATGCATAAACCATGCTTCGAGGGACTGCGAGTGAAAGGGGCCGGCGGTTGTCCCGGCGCCTGTAGGCATGCGAATTAGCACATTGGAGGCATGCCCCCAACGATAATGGCTTTTCGCCAGATTATTCACGATCTGCGTCATGGCATTGGAGACAAAGTCGGCAAACTGCATTTCTACCATCGACCGGATGCCCATTATACCTAGGCCATGTGCTATTCCCACGATTGCCGATTCGCACAGGGGCGTATTCCGAACACGGTCTTTACCAAATCGCACCGACAGGCCATCTGTTACCTTAAAAACGCCGCCATACTCGGCAATATCTTGTCCCATCAGCACGAGGTCATTCCATCGCTCCATGGCTTGCCGATGTGCTTCGGCAATGGCATCAATGAAGCGCACCTCATGCATATCACTGGAGTCGGGGCCATACAATGGCGGTTCGAGTTCGGAAGGAATGGTAAAGTTTGGAGACTTGTATTCAGGAGTAAAAGAGGGATATACGTCGGCGAGTTCTTGTTCGGGGTCTGGATCGACTCCAGGGGCTTGTATTGCCCGATGGAGGGCTTCACCAATTTTCGATGAGTATTCCTTACGATATTGGCGAATATCTTCTCGGGTGATCAGGCCTTTGTTCAGTAAAAACGACTCATAGGTTTGAAGCGGGTCTCGCCGTGCCCATGCTTCCATCAATTCACGAGGTACATACCGGGTACCAGAAGCCTCTTCATGGCCCCGCATTCGAAATGTAACCGCTTCGATGAGCACTGGTCGAGGCTGTTGACGAATCTTTCGGGCTAATTGGCGAATCAGCCGATATACGTCTATGACATTATTCCCATCCACTCGGAAGCCCTCCATTCCATAGGCACGGGCTCGATCTGCCAGGTGCGGATTGAGGAACTGTTCATCGGTGGGGGTTGATAATCCATAGCCATTGTTTTCGATGACAAAGATGACGGGCAGCTGCCACACTGCAGCAGTATTAAGGGCTTCGTGAAATTCGCCCTCACTGGTACCCCCTTCTCCGGTAAAGACAGCCACGACCTTCTGTTGGCGATGCAGCCGGTAAGCCAAGGCAATCCCCGATCCTACACTGAGTTGGGGCCCTAAATGAGAAATCATTCCAATGATATGATATTCTGTGGTACCAAAGTGAAAGGATCGGTCACGTCCTTTGGTAAACCCGCCAGGCTTGCCCATGATTTGCTGAAACAAACGTTCTAATGGGACATTCCGTGTGGTAAAAACACCTAGGTTCCGATGCATGGGCAAGATATATTCATCGGGTGCAAGGGCAGATGTAACCCCCACCGCAATGGCCTCCTGCCCAATGCCCGAGAACCATTTGCTAAGCTTTCCTTGTTTCAGGCGTGAAATCATCTTTTCCTCAATCAGGCGTGGCAACAGCATGCGGCGATACAGCATGATGGCTTCCTTGGTCGAGACACCACGCAACGAAAAGGTCGGAGCGTTTTGAATGACTTCCACCATAATATTGCCAAAGTCAATTATCGGCGGGCAAAGCTACACCCAAGATCTTTTCAAGATGTCGGGTCGTTCTCAGGAAATAATGAAGGCGTTAATGCTTTGATGCGAAATGATTGGCGATGATACGGTGAAGGCCCATGACGGCGTATAGCTTCTATATGGGCTGAAGTAGGATATCCCTTGTTGCGCAGCCACTGATAATGAGGGAACTGGTAATGGAGTCGTTCCATCAAACGGTCGCGCCACACCTTAGCAATGATGGATGCAGCGCTGATGGCGGATACAGAAGCATCTCCCCGGACAATGCACTGGTGAGGAATGTGCCCGAATGGGAGGAAATAAGGGCCATCTACTAGAATTTTAGAGGGTCTTACCGGCAAACGCTGCAACGCCTGATGCATTGCCCGAATCGACGCCTGTAAAATATTGATGCGATCGATGACCTCTGGAGGTTCCAAGGCAATTCCTATCATGGCACCTGCGCTAACAAGTTCATCAAAGCTGCGAGCCCGCTGTTGGGGGGTTAAGCGTTTTGAATCGGCCACCCGTATCTTCTCAGATTCTGGGGGCAGAATTACTGCGGCAGCAACCACTGGTCCTGCCACACACCCCCGTCCTGCTTCATCAACGCCGGCGACCCACATGACTTCGTCTTCGAACGATAATGGCCACATGCGGAGGATAAGGCACTCCAGCAGGTTCCCATTCATACCCCATGTTGGAAACTGCCCGGATCAATTCTTTGCGCAGGCGCCCCTCACCACGCCCATGAATGAAAACCACTTCACGAATTGTGGCGTCCATGTGCAAATATTTTTTAATGCACTGACGAGCCCATTCTATTTGGATGGGCAATATGGGTGTGCCACGGTGATAAAAGGTCGGAAAGGCTTCGTCGGGTAAGTTCTGGACGTGCAAATCGATCTCAACACGGGTGGGCCGCTTTTTCGCCGTAGGTGGACTCAACGACGATGTTTTCTTGATTTCCAAATCTTCTAAAGAATAGGGAATTGGCTCGGCGGGTACTACTTGTTCTATAGGATGCCATTCGTCGAAATCATCAAACCGAATCAAAACATGTCGATCGCGAATATCCTGAATAATTCCCCATCGATGATCATCCCATAGACGCACGCGCATCCCAATATAAATCCCCGACGACATCATTGCATCCTTTACCAAAGACCATCATGGCGTGCAGTATGCCATCGAATCCCTATGGTTGCATAATATTGAGGGATTTCGGATGCTTCTCCGCGTTGTTGGACGCGTTGGCCGCCCACGACTTCGAATATCCATCCCGGCCACGCTTCCCAGCGCACCACCGCTTGCAGGTGCATAACCCGCAATGGAACTCCCTGCCCAATAAAGTTACCATATTCCCGGGCCCGCAAAATCATTTCGTAATACTGGAAAATATTTCCACCCATTCGATAACCTGCCGAATCAAGTCCCTTACGATAAGTTATAAAAGCAAGCGATGCTTGTATCTTAGGGTGAGGAAATGCTTGAACCTCAGCAATCCACTCTCGGAAATTAGCACCCAATGGGTGAGCCAACGGCTGATGAAGGTGCGTATAGGTTAATTCCCGATAGCGATGGGCATAGGTATAAGGGCGCACAGCGTTATGTTCGACACGGAAATAATGGGGTAATGCAATGCCCGGTATGCGAATCATCATGCCCACCTGCCAACCCGTTTTATTTCCCCACCATCCTTTGCCTTGGCGAATTTTATAGAGATTCCACTCATCCAACAATAGTTGATGATATATGCGCATGCCTTTCCATGGGCGCACCATGATGCCCATTCCAATGAGTATATTTTCGGCACTGTTAAGATCATGGCTAACGGCTTGGTAAAAAATAAGGGGATTCCAATATTCCCAATCGAACCCCCGTCCTGTATCCCGTTTAATAATCAACCCCTCGAAGAAGGCGGTCTCAAGCCACGAAGCCCATCGTATTAACAAATAGTGAAATGCCGAGTATTTAGGATAATAGGGAGCACGCATGAGGTTTTCTCCTGAGGAGAGTTTGGCGTAGAGGTTGTGGTATTCGAATCGCCACACTCGGGTCCGCAAATGCAAATAGACATAGTCACTGGCGACATCCGACAGAAACAGTGATCGCCTACCATATCCCCAAAAGTGACGCCCACGCCCCAGTTCGGCCATTACATGTCGGGTTACTCGAAACGAGACATGACTCCGTACCGTGGAATAGTCATAGACTGGATTAATGGAATCGTAGCGTTTGGCCGACCCTCGACCAGTGAGTATCCCCAACAACCCTGCTGATATGTAGGTGGAGTCAAGGTAGTCGGGGAGTTTTTCCTGCACCTCGTGCAATTCGACTGCAAAGCCAATACGTTGGTCCAGGATGCCACGGCCCTGAATTCCTCGCACATTCCGATAGATCAGATTACCACCTTGTTCGGTGCCTACTGACCAATGCAACACCGGATTTATCACGCCGGTCAAATCATGGGCTTGACGACGAAAGAAGTGGACACCGTCCTGAAAGAATCGTCCCATGGGAGGAATGCGTCCTATACCGATGGTATCAACTGCCCCCCAAGGCGCTAACAATGCATACCATGAAAGAGAAGTATCCGAAGCAATACGTGACAGATCTGCCCGAATTTCCTGGTCATAGTATGGCCGTGCCCCCCAAAAACGGAACGAGTCATCCGTGGTTAGCCAATGCGCCCACAAATAAGGATAGCGGTAATCATCACTGGGCCAACGCAACAATTGGCCATGTCCTATTACCGACAATCCCAACCATGCAATAAGCCAGCACCATTTAAACATAGATCAAGGTTGAAACCAATAATTTATCTTAAACATAACCCAGGATGAAAATGCCGTAGCGTCATCTGACAACGGAATATTATGATTCAAAATAAGGAAAATATCCGATAAGGGATGATAACGGTATTGCAAGCGGGAATACACATTGAAGTTTTGCTGCTGGGTGTTGTATTGTCCGGTCAGTGTCCAATAAAAGTTGCGTGTAAGGGTCAGTTGACTTTCCAGGCGCAACAGATGATGGGCTACTGCCTGGGGTAGATACGGCATGCGAATATGGGCCATCGAATAGGATGCTTGTAGCATAAGGTAGGGGCGCCATCGATACGACATCCTACTTTCGGCACCCAGCATCCGACCCGAATAATAACCTCCATATCGAACTTCCCCTTCCCATTTCCATGCCTTGCGCACATCCGATGTATACCCACCCTCCACATAGTTAAAGGCATATGATGACCCTTGCGATAAGGGGGGATTTCCCGACTCCGTAGGGTCAAACGGGAACGTAAGCTGAATATATTGACGGCCAACTTCGACTTTCAGCTCAGCAGTATTCTTAAATTCCAGTTCGTATTCCATCGATATATCATCGTCAGTTTTATCTCCTTGAGGAGTCCAATATGCCGACCAGTATAGCTGAATCTCGTGATAATACACAGGTCCTTGTTTTGGGTACCATCGATAGGAGAGGATAGGTTCAAGTCGGAAATAGCCCACGCGAGGTACAAATCCCAAATCAGCTCGATAGTTAGGAGATACCCACTCATGATTCCAATGAGCGGTGAGCTGTTCTGTTTTATACATTAGCCACATGCCATGGGCATATCCTTGATGGGGTTGCGTAAAAGGGCTAAAGCTGGTATGAAGAAAGGCCTTCCCACGAATGCGTCCATTCGGTGTTGCAAAGTTGTAATCACTTCCCATTACGCGATTGTAATTGGAATCGACAATGCCAAAGCCATCAAAAGCCTGACGATTCACTCCGATCACATTGAAGCTCGACACATCACCTACCCGATATTGAGCCGCCACCACCGTATGGTTGTTGGGAGAAAGCCCTAAGTCGGATCGTCCTTCAGTATGGGCATTAAGAATGCCGATGCGAAGTCGAGGAGTGGCTTTCCCAGACAAGCGCCATCCATACACAATGGGGATAACCCGCCCTTGATAGAGGCCAATCCGCCGCGAGAAAAAGGGACGAATTTGCATAAAGCCGACCCATGAGAACAAATCATTATTTTCCAGAAAGAAATAGCGTTTTTCTGGGAAGAAAATGGAAAATCGATTGAGGTCGATTACTTGACGATCCACATCGGCATGTGAAAAGTCGGGATAAACAGCTATATCTAACGCCAAATAGGGGGTCAGTGCCACTTTGCCATCTAAGCCCGCCCGGCCAAACGGACGCTCTACTCCCGCATACTCATATCCACCTGCCAGATAAGGACTCAGCGCAAAATTAAGGCCGGGCTGGGGCGGAGGATCCAGCCATCGAAGGCGTCCTGCAAATAACAACGTACTGACGTTGTAATTGCGAGGTACCATATTCCACACACTACGTTCGTATGCCTTCAGGTGATTACGAGCAAAGTTGAGGCCCCACGTAGTTTGCTGTGGGAAATAACGCAGCACCTTAAAAGGAATCGCCATTTCTGCGTACCATCCTGAATCCGTAAGGTGGGTTTCCACATACCACGGTGCATCCCACGAAGTGGAAACGCCAAAAGTCCCGCCACTACTGATCAAGCCTTCACGTTGGACCCCATATGG
>CAYVLB010000075.1:0-9480 GCA_964452325.1 uncultured Sphingobacteriales bacterium
AAAGGATTTTTTGTTGATTGGGGAAATGGTTTTTTTCATGCGGGGGCCATTGGATATCCAATCGGGGGCCTCTGGTGTGGATATTGATTTTATCAATTAGGTTAGCTGGTCCTTTAATTCGGATGGAATGGGAAGTACCTGGGATCAGGAATACATTAAAGGCACCTTGTATGTGAAGGCTTGAGAAAGGCGTTGTCATTTTGACCTGGTCGTGGTAAGCTTCAATGTCTGGCGGTTGTTGGGTGATCGCTTTTATTGAAATGGAGAGCTTTTCGGTAATCATCTTGATGGCGAAAATGATACCCCCTAGGATCAGCAGTAGTGTCGCAATGCGATGTTTCATTGGGTAGATGTATTTTTTATGAAAACGGTTGTGGCAATGGGTAGGTTACAAGATTAGTCGATTATTGCTTTGGTGAAGTTTTATAGATGCGCTGGGGTTTTCCGGTGAATTTCAGTAGGTAGGTGCCAGCCGGAAGGCCTGAGAGGTCGATTAAGTAATGATAGGGGTCAATGAGGTAGTAGGGGACGGGATGTATTCGTCCGGTGATATCATATAAACTAATGGGTTTGGAAGGTGATGAGCGGAGCACTACATGAAGATATCGGGAAGTAGGATTGGGATACGCCTTTGCGGTAAAGGTAGATGATGTGGTGGTAGATACTGGAATGGGAACGGCTGCTTTTTGGAGGCCGGTGCCGGGTACTCCCACGTAGACGGTTGGCTGGGTGGAGTGATCGATAGCCACAGCCAGTGCAAAGGGATAGGGCATGCCATGATTTTGGCGGGTCCAAGTTTGTCCGCCGTCATGAGAATACCAAATACCGTGCGATCCGGTATCGTAGCCTCCGGCTTCGAATGCGCTGGATGAGGTAGCGTAGATTTGACGGGTGTTGGTGGGGACGATTGCCACCTTTCTGAGGAAATTGTCAGTGAGGATGTGGGCCCAAGTTTTCCCCGTGTCGGTGCTTTTATAGAGGCCTTTATTAGGGCCATGTACTACGACGTACACCACACCTGATTGGTGGGGGTCGGTTGCAAGGTCAAAAATACCGGAGTATCCCCAGTCCCAGAATTGAGATCCTGCAGGGGCATACATTTCGGGAATGCTAATGTTAGTCCATGAATTACCCCGATCGGTACTTCGCCAGACTCCCCGTTCGCCGGCAGCATAGAGGATATTTCGGTTGTTGGGATCTACAGCGGTAAACCGACATCCGTTGCAATCGAAGATCTTGGTCCAGGATGTTCCATCGTTGGTACTTTGGTACACGTCTTGCTGGGCGGTCACGTAGAGGGTTCGGTGATGGGTTGGGCTTTGGGGGTCGATTGATAGGCCCATAATTTGCTGTTTGGGAAGGCCGGTGTCGGCGGGTATCCATTGGTTTTTGTTGCCGGTATCGGAATTTTTGAGTAAGTAGGTGGGGTATTCTCCGTTTTGATTTTCCGATTGCGAAGCCCATACCACGTGGGGGCGTTGGGGGTCTGCCAATACGGTAGCACAATTGCCTCCATGCCCTTCCCAATTGCCACTATGGAGGCTGTCATTACAACTTTGCCAGCTTTGCCCTTTGTCGATACTTCGCCATAATCCAATATCGAAATAGGCGGCATAGATAATGCGAGGGTCGGCTGGGCTGATGGCAATATCCATCATGTTGACGTTGTCCAGTCCGCGACTTTGCCAGTATCCTGGCTGTATTTCACGGGTGAAAATATTTTCGAATGTGGTTCCTCCATTTGTGCTTTTGTAAGCCCATTGAGAGGTAACCCAATAGTAGGTGTTGGGGTTAGACAAGTCTTCCCCCACAGTTTTGCATATGCCGTTAAAGCTGCTTCCATAGCACCAATAAACGTGGCTTTGGAAAAAAGTGTCCCATTGATTCACGGATCCGGTCTGTGTAAAGGATAATCCGCCATCGTAGGAGGTAAAAGTTCCGGATCGGGGATTCCAAGGGTAGGGTTCTCGGGGATCGATGATACGAATGTGGGAAGTGTTGTTGGGGTTAATCAGGATTACTCCGGTATAGTCTGATCGGTAAGTCCACGAAATTCCAGCGTCTGTACTACGATAGAGTGCACCGAGTAGGTCGGTCCAGTAATAAGTGGCATTACAATCGGCGTTCATGGTTGAAATGTAGAGGGTATCTGGGTGTTGGGGGTCCATAGCGAGGTCCAATATGGGGGGGAATGAATCCGTAAGGTGGGTCCAGCTGATACCACCGTCGGTGCTGCGATAGACTTCGGCGGGTCCACACGCAAATCGTCCGTTGCCACTGAGCACGTATAGGGTATCGGCATGATGGGGGTTTACTACAATTTTTAGGAGTCGGAGGCTGTCGGGGAGGTTAGTGGTGATGGGCGACCATGTCCATCCGGTGTCGGTGGTTTTATATATGGTGCCATGCTTGCTGTTGTAGGTGGGATGATAGGTGGCATAGCCAATATTTGGTTGATTGACAGCCATTTCAATATCGGTGATGTAGCCGGACGTAAGGACATGGGTAAATGAGTCGCCTCCGTTGTTGCTTCGGAATATCCCATTTCCGGTTCCTATGAATAAAATATCGGGGATGGTTCGATGGAATCCAATACCTGAGATGTGCGTTTCGGTTAGTCCGCGTGAAGCTCCCAATACATCCCAAGTCGATCCACCGTCTTGGCTTCGATACGCTCCACTTAAGTCGCTAGCGGCAATGATCGTCCCATCAATCCCTGCTCCAATGGTACTAAAAGCTCCGCCTCCACCCGGGTTTGTTCGGATCCATTGATGCAGCTGTGCGTTTACATGATATACGATGCTTCCTGCGATGCATAATGCAATCCATCGAATATATTGATTATTCATAATAGGTGCTTATGATATCTGACAAATTTATCGACTCTTTTAGGTTGCTTATGTGATCATTGAAATATTTAGTCATTGATTAGCTGACGAGAAGATTATTTCGGCTTTTGTTGTTGTTTCAGGCTTGAGGTATATGGAGGCTCCGTGTATGAAGCGGAACGCAAGCTTTTCGTTCGTTGATGGAGGATAGTGGATACGTCGGTTTCGGCTTATGGATTTATTGGAGGGATTGCCCTTATGTGGGAATATACGTTGATGGGATGTATTGCTTAGTGGGGGGTAGGGCATACGCCATGTGCGATGAGATGATGGGATCTTTGGAAAGTTTTCCGATGTTGGGCGATGATAAAGTCTTGAGAGATAGAAATGCTGGATGGGTTTCAGCCGATGTCAGAAGTTGGTGGTTGTTATCAGCTTTGGTAGCTGTGATATTGGGGGTTCTGATATGTTCGGCTGTAGGGTTTCAGTTCCAGGGAAGCGGTGCGTCCTGCGTGGTGTAAAAATATTGCTGCTTGTCCGACCATTGCGGCGTTGTCGGTGCAATATTCAAATGCTGGTATAAAAAGGTCCCACTTTTCTGTTTTAGCAATTTGGTACAGCCATTGTCGGAGTCGGCGATTAGCTGCCACTCCTCCTGCAATTCCTATTTGTTGGATTTGAAATTTTCGGGCTGCTCGTTGGAGGTTTTCAATGAGGGGTTTAAGGGCGGCTTCTTGGAATGAAGCGGCGATGTCTGCTTGTTGTTGGTGGGCTGCTGCGGGGTGGTCACGTAGCAAATATTTGAGGGCGGTTTTGAGGCCACTATAGCTAAAGTCAAATCCTGGCATTTGGGCTACGGGAAGATGGAAAGCGTGGGGGTTGCCTTGTTGGGCGAGGCGATCGATTTCGGGTCCGCCCGGATATTTTAGTTCCATCATAGCGGCTGCTTTGTCGAATGCTTCGCCAACGGCATCATCGCGGGTAGTTCCTATGATGCGGTAAGTGAGGGGGTCATCGAAGAGCATCAATTGGGTATGTCCTCCAGAGACGAGCAGGTTGAGAAACGGGAATGAGGGGTAGGGCGGTTCAATAAAATGGGCCATGACGTGGGCGTAGAGATGATCAACGCCGATGAGGGGGATGTCGTAGGCCAATGCAATGCCTTTGGCGTATGAGATTCCAACGGCCAAAGATCCGATTAATCCGGGGCCAGCGGTGACTGCTACGGCATCTAATTCCGTCCATGTTGTTCCGAATTGTTTTAAGAGGGCTTCGGTTATCGTTGGAAGTGCTTCGAGGTGTGCCCGTGCTGCAAATTCGGGGATTACGCCGCCATATTGGGTGTGAATCGGTTGCGAGGAGACAAGATGACCTACCAATTGGCAGTTGTGATAGAGTGCGACGGCCGTATCATCACAGGAAGTTTCAATGGCCAGCAGCATACCCTTAAAAGTCATATTCGGGATCTTGAATACTTTGGAGGAGGGTATAGTGGATGTAACGGCGCATCCATTGGGCGTTGGCTGGGCCGATCGGGATTTCAATTCGGGAAAGATCGATCCAATAGAGCGGAAAGGGACGCAACGTAATTCCTTCGACGGTCAGTTGAACCAATGGAGCCAACGCACTACTGTGGACGCACCCCCTGGCTGCCCCATCATCCCATTGCCATACTTCTTTGACGAGAAAGGCTTCGACATTGTCTGGGTCAAAATAGGTGTGGATGATCGAATCTTCAGTCCATTCCTCACCTTCGGCATTACGGGTGATTTGAATGACTTCTTCGATGGCTCCCAACATTCGGAATTCGTTGAAGGGAATGGGATGGCGTAGGGAATCGGTTCGATATGCTTGATAGGAGGAATCTGCCATCAATCGGTCATGGATTTTCTCGTATAGTGCCATGAACTTACGAGAAGCAGGATCAATGAATCGTCCTGTGGAGTCGACTACCCGTATCAGGCGATATGAGTGGGTGGGAAAAGGATATGCGACACTGGCATTGGACTGTTTCTCATTGGGTTCACAGCTTATAGTGAGGAGCAAGCCGGCTCCCAAAAGCACTACGGGAAAGGTGTGGGAGATATTCACGGTTTTTTAAGCAGTTTTTTCAAGGCGTCTTTTGCTTTTTGTTTGGCTTTTTCGGCCTCTTGCTTGGCTTTCTGTTCGAGTTCTTTTTTGCGTTGCTCGACTTCTTGTCGGGCTTTTTCTTCTGCTTGACGTTGGCGTCGTTTCAGCTCTTCTTGGGCTTTTTGTTTGGCTTTTTCTTTCTTTTGTCGAAGGGCCTCTTTGGCTTTTTGTTTTTCCGATTCAAGACGTTGTTGGGCTTGTTGTTTTTGGCGGCGGATGAACTCTTTTCCGCTTCGGATAAGTCGTTGTTTGAGGTCCCTGGTTTCTTTAATCGACGGGGTGATGGTAGGCTGTTGAGATGTTCCTCGAATGCGGGCCACGATGGTAAGGGATTGGTTGCCCAAGATGTCGGGGTCAACGCCACTTATGAATTTCCTGATGAGTGCTTTTGCTTCTGATGCCGGCACTTGCATCTCGAGGGTAAAGTCCATTTGGTCGTCTAGGCGATACGTACCATAGAACATGGCAGGATAGCGATTAATCTTGAAGCGGATGGGCTTAACTTCGGCGATGCCATCTTGAATGGTATAGGCCAAATGGACTTGTTGTAAGCGTGCTTTTTCGAGGTCGGGTCGTTGAAGGATGCGGGCAACTTTTTGCCAGAGGGGAAATCCTTCGAGCGTTGCATCGGGGATCATCAATCGTCCTTGGCTTTGGAGGGTAGGGAGTTGGGTGGATAGGGAAGGGTCGAGGTCCGATTCAATGGAAGCATCGAGTTGTAAGGTGCCATGCATGTATTGGAGGATTGGCGCGAATCGTTGGGTAACAGCCAACGCATTGCCCAGTTGGGAAATTGCAAATTTTCGGCCGGAGAGTTGCCATTGGATATGGGGTCGGGGATCGTTGGGGCCGTATTGGTATTGTCCATTCAAATCCATTTGACCTCCTAGCCACTGGGCTTGGATGCCGTCGAGTCGGAGCCGTCCGTTGCGGACAATCATCGTGCCATTAAAGTTTTCGATATTCCAATCTTCGTAACGGATCTGTTCGGCATTCATTTGGAAAACCAAGTCGAGGTTATCCGGTAGTCGGGGAGCTGAGATGGCGGCACTTTCGTTGCTGGCTGCAGGAGCAGAAGTTTCAGGGCCATCTGTAATCAATGGATTGAGGTCCAGATGGGTTGATTGGGCGGAAAAAGTGCCTTGAAGAGGGGCCTTATCCAATACATAAGCCATGGGATTTTTAATTAACCCGTTGATCAACAGGTCGGAAGTTCCCCATTTGATTTTTGCATTGCTTATTTGAAAATATTGGGGAGCAGCTTTTAGGCTGAGGTGGGGGATTTCCCATCTGATATCATAGTTGGCTTGACGCCATGTAATGTTTTGTCCCTTCAGTGATCCTTTCCAATGGATTTGTTCCCATTGTTCGTTTTGGATTGCCTGGATGGTTGCGTTGCCTTCCAGTTGGGAAGTAATGGTTCCTTCAAGGATGGGGAATATCGAATCGAGTTGGAGAATGTCTTTCCATCCTTCCAAGTGAAGGGTACCTTTGGTGCTGAATTGAAAGTGTTCACGATTCATTAGGAAGGTGGCAGCAAAAGGGTCGCCTTGCATTTGGAAGGTCAATTGGGGCATGTTGATAGCCCATTGTTCCGTAGTGTGTCCTTCATTTTGGATGGCTATATTCAGCTGAAGGTCTTCCACCGGGTGTGGCAAGTCGGGATATGTAACCCATCCTTGTCGGATTTGGGTTGCGAGTTGGATATTGGGGAAGTGGTTGTCAGCATAGATACCTTCCATTACGAGGTAGAAGGTGGCTGTCCCTCGGGCTTTCAGGCCTTGGTAATTGTTTTGGTAGATTGTGGGGATCAGCGACAGCATGCTTTTGAGGTCGGCTCCATCAGATCGGAGGGCAATGTACATTGGCATGGTATCTTCGGCCAACGTTATGAAGCCATCCGCCTGCAGGGCAAGTGCGTTAATGGTAATATGTTGGCGAGGAAAACGAAAAGTACTGGATGGGAGATGATAAGAAATTTCGCCTGAATAGGTAATGTGGGCATTGCTCAAGTAGGGAATGTTTTCCAGCCTATACGTAAGTGCTCCGATGGTTCCTTGCAAATCCATTACTAATGAATCTCCCCGATAGTCTCCTTGGCCGTTAATCGTAACGGGTGCTGCACGTACTTGCATGTCGGCAGCTTCGTCAACATATTGAAGTTGAATATCCTTTAAGGTAACTTGATGAACGTGAAGCGAGAATTTGGAAGGTTCTGAGCTGGCTTTAGTGTCTGCTTGGGAGGGGTCGGTTTTGATAATGTCCCAGTTGGTGAGGCTGTCGATGGCATGAAGGTAGATGCTCCCTCCTTCCATTTGGAAGGATTGGAGCGCGAATCGGCGTTGGAAAAGGGCTCCATAGAGGTCGAATCCAAGGGTCAGTCGGGGTGTTTGTAACAGTGTATCATTCACAAAGGGCGGTTCACTTCCAATGATGTGAATCTTATTCAGGGAAATATTAAGTATCGGATACCAAGAGTCGATGTTGATGTGCTCTACTTCAACCTGTGCACGTAGGTTTTCTTTCATTGCTTCTTGTAGCCATCGCTTCCAGTTGGCGGTGAAATAGAGGTAGACCGCCACTGCCGAGGCAAGCATGGCTACCGTAAGTATCAGTAAAATTCGTCCGAAAGTTCGCATTGTTTGGGAGATTCAATGCCCATGGGAGAACGACTACTTTTGTTCTTTGGGGCGAAATTTGAAGTACCATACCACGCCGCCAAGGCTTACCAGTAAGTAGGGAATGACTAATAGGTAAAGTACGCCATGGTTAATTCCTTCTGCCACATGCGTTGAGGGGTCAGCCACATTGGCTTCTGCGGCTGCTTTGCACATGGCGCACTGTGCCCGTGCTATTACTGTAATTCCCACCAGTACTGCCAGCCACACCCATCGCTTCATCAAGAAAGGCATTTGCTTTGAGATGCAAAGGTAGAGAAGTAGGGTCTATTTGTCCTTAGGGTATCCTTCTAACTTTGCCACTCAAACAGAACTTACGTTGTACGATGACGCATCCGATTTCGGAACTGGCACTTGAGTTGGGGCTTACTTCCGAAGAGTATTGCCGAATTGAGGAACTATTGGGGCGGCCGCCCAATCGGGTAGAATTGGGAATGTTTTCGGTGATGTGGTCGGAGCATTGCTGCTATAAGAGTTCGATTGTTTGGCTTAAGAAATTGCCGCGTTCGGGTCCCCATCTGTTGGCCGAGGCGGGGGAAGAAAATGCTGGGTTGGTAGACATCGGTGGGGGATGGGCGGTAGCATTTAAAATCGAGTCGCATAATCATCCTTCGGCGATTGCTCCCTACCAGGGTGCTGCCACGGGAGTAGGAGGTATTCATCGAGATATATTTACAACTGGGGCTCGACCCATTGCAGCGCTTGATTCGCTTCATTTTGGTCCGCCGGATCAACCGCGAAGCCGATGGCATCTGGAAGGGGTAGTGGAGGGAATTGGGGGATATGGTAATTGCATTGGGATTCCGACGGTAGGGGGAGAATGTTGGTTTGATAATTCCTACGCATCCAATCCGATTGTTAATGCGATGTCGGTAGGGGTTGTCCAGATAGATCGGGTTGTTTCGGCGTCGGCTCGGACTCCAGGGGCACATGTTTTCATTGTAGGTGCTCCCACGGGCAAGGATGGTATTCATGGTGCGTCTTTTGCGAGTGGTGATTTGAAAGAGGACTCGGAAGCCGACTTGCCAGCGGTCCAAGTGGGTGATCCGTTTATGGGAAAGAAGTTGCTGGAGGCAGTTCTCGAAGCGAACGAAGCTGGATGCATTGATGGGATGCAAGATATGGGTGCAGCAGGTATTAGTTGTTCGACCCTTGAAATGGCTGATAAAGGAGGGCATGGGATGGAAATTCATTTGGAACGGGTCCCGCTTCGTCATCAGGATATGACGCCTTTCGAGATATTGCTTTCGGAGTCGCAAGAACGGATGTTGGTTGTGGCAATGCCGGGAAAGGAAGAAGCATTGCAACGAATCTTTGCAAAATGGGAAGTTTCATGTGCCGAAATCGGCCGTGTGCGGCAAGGTCGGGATAATATTTATTTTTGGCATGGGGAGGTAGTGGCACAAGTTCCGCCACGTGCGTTGGTATTAGGGGGGGACGCGCCGGTGTATGAGCGGAGAAGTCGAAAGCCGAAATATATAAAGGATGTGATTGCTTTCAAATCGGAATCGGTCTCTATTCCTAATGATTTGCAAGAAGTGGCTCGTTTTTTGACGGGTCATCCCAACATTCGGAGCAAGCGCTGGATATTTGAGCAATACGATCGGGAAGTGATGACCCATAACTTGTCGGCGTCGCGTCCTTCGGATGCGGCGGTGATTTTGGAAAAAAATACTGGCCGGGCATTGGCCCTAACAACCGATTGCAATCCTTATTACGTGTGGGCAGATCCTCGACGTGGCACCCAAATGGCGGTGGCTGAGGCCGCACGTAATATCGTATGTAGTGGGGGCACACCGTTGGCAATTACTAATTGCCTCAATTTTGGTAATCCTTTGTATCCG
>CAYVLB010000076.1:0-9377 GCA_964452325.1 uncultured Sphingobacteriales bacterium
AAAGAACACATCCATCGATCCAATCAGCACATCGGAGTCAACCAAGTCTTTACTTTTGACTTCCCAGATAACCGCTTCGATTCAGTTGATCTATTGGATATTGTCAAGGTCATAGAAACAGTCAAAGCGAAAATACGTCCTGATATCATCTTTACCCATTCCAAGTCGGACCTCAATATCGATCACCAAATCACGCATCATGCCGTGCTCATTGCTACTCGGCCGATGCCAAACGACCCAGTAAAAGCCGTATACGCCTTTGAGGTTTTATCATCCTCCGAATGGAACTACCCGATTCGTTTCGCCCCGAATGTGTATTATGATGTCTCCGATTTTCTGGATAAAAAACTCCGTGCAATGAGTGAATACACGGGAGAGTTACGTAACTTTCCCCATCCCCGATCTTTGGAAGGTATCCGCATCAAAGCTGGGCAACGTGGTATGGAAATCGGTACCCGCTATGCAGAAGCCTTCGAACTGATTCGCCTATGTCAATGACAATTCGAAAAGTAGGTATTCTTACATCTTCAGAAAGTTGGTTTGTTCCCTATGCACAGGATCTAACTCGAATACTGAAATGGTGGGGATACGAATCTGCTTTTTATGCACACCACTCAGAAATCGTGCATCCCCACGATGTGCTGTTTATTCTCAGCTACTTTCGGAAGGTTCCTTCATCAACGCTCCGTTTGAACCGATTCAACCTCGTTGTCCATGAAAGCGAACTTCCACGTGGCAAGGGATGGTCCCCCCTCTTCTGGCAAATCCTCGAAGGCCACAATCGCATCCCCATCGTCTTATTAGAAGCCTCCGAAAAAATTGACAGTGGTCCCATCTACCTCAAAGACTATATCGAACTTTCCGGGTACGAACTCCATGATGAGATTCGCCAACATCAAGCACACAAGACCCTTGAACTCTGCATCCGATTCCTAAGGCAATATCCCGATTTAACTCCCATGCCCCAACAAGGAAAAGCGACCTTTTATCCCCGAAGAACCCCAAAAAACAGTCAGCTAGATATTCATAAAAGCCTATATGACCAATTTAATCTCCTGCGAATTGTAGATAACACCCATTACCCCGCTTATTTCGTGATTGATGGACACCAATACATCTTACACATCCACCGTTCCGTCCGTTCCACCTCACCTGATCATATTGATGACAATAACAATTCACACACTCCACAAAACACATCGTCATGAATAGGTCACATAATCCATTCATTCAATTGATAGAAGACCCATCAAGCCCCACAATGATCGTAGCAGAACTTTCGGCCAATCATGCACACGATCTCAACTTGGCCAAAGAAACCATCCACGCCATGAAAGAGTCTGGGGCTGATGCCGTCAAGTTGCAAACCTATACCCCCAATACAATGACCATCAACCATTCCAATGAATTTTTCCAAATCCGGCAAGGCACCTTATGGGATGGGAAAACCTTCTATGAACTGTATCAACAAGCATATACTCCATGGGAATGGCATTTCGAACTGAAAGAACTGGCAGAAAAGCTGGGACTCATATTCTTCTCCACTCCATTTGATCATTCATCCGTTGACTTTCTTGAAAAACTCAATGTACCTGCCTATAAAATTGCCTCTTTCGAAATCCTCGACATTCCACTCATCCAATACGTGGCATCAAAAGCAAAACCGATCATCATATCCACAGGGATTGCTACACTATGTGAGATCGAGGAAGCAGTTGAGGCAGTCCAAAGCACAGGAAATCATCAAATTATCCTGCTGAAATGCACCTCCTCCTATCCTGCCCCACTCGAGGAAGTCAACCTACGAACCATTCCCAATCTGGCAGATACATTTGGATGCACTGTGGGGCTATCCGATCACACCCTCGGTATTACTGCCCCAGTGGCAGCAGTAGCATTGGGAGCACGCTTAATCGAGAAGCATTTCATTCTTTCCAGAGATATCCCCAGCCCCGACAAAGACTTTTCTCTCACACCTACCGATTTTGCACAAATGGTGCAGGCAGTACGTGATGCGGAAAAAGCGTTGGGACGCATCTCGTATGAGTTAACAGAAAAAATGAAGAAAAACAGGGTGTTTGGCCGTTCCCTTTTTGTGGTTAAAGATATGAAAGCAGGCGAAGTTTTCTCCCCTGAAAATGTCCGATCTATCCGTCCCAATTTTGGACTTCCACCCAAATATCTCCCCCAAATTTTAGGACGCCAAGCCCGAACCGATATTCCCCGAGGCACTCCACTCCATTGGCATCTAATTGGCTAACATTGTTAACTTTGCCAATTGCACGCATAAACATAATGATGATGAAATGTAATGTCGGAATCACAGATCGAATTATTCGCATCCTTCTGGGAGTAGTGCTAATTTTGGTAGGATGGTATGTGTTACAACACAATTGGATAGCAATGGTAATTGGCGCGGTGCTGATATTGACCGCCATTATCAGACGATGCCTACTCTACTACCCGTTAGGGATCAACACCTGCAAGTCGGATAACACCAATTAGTCGCTTCCGAGTAGCCGGCGGAGATATTCGCCATGCTCGTTGAGCTGAGGAGGCGCGGAAAGGGTTGCAGTAGTAATGCCTTGCAAAGGAGAAGGAATGATCCCTTCAAACGGGTATGCCGGAAAACGGACCAGGAAAGGGGTAAACCGAGGGTCCGATAGCACTTCATCGATTGATCGTACCCGAGTTGCCGGGATTGCTTGCGCACGGCACATTTGAAGGAAAGTATTGCTATCCCATTGGGCAATCTCCCGACGAAGACGATCGTAAATACGGGTGCGGTGTAGGTTACGTGATACCGGATTATTCCCCCAATGCCATAATTCTTCGTCTTCGATTAGCTCACACAACCGTTGATATTGTGCATCACTCCCAATCGCCAATACCACCCACTTCCCATCGCGTGTTAGAAAAGGCTCACCATATGGCACAATATTGGGATGTTGCGATCCCATCCGTCGCGGAACATATTGCCGCAAGGAAGCCAAATAGTTCATCGCCTGATTCATCAATGAAACAACCCCTACCGATTGAAGGGTAACGGAAAGATACTGGTAAGTTGATTTTCCTTGGTACTGGCAAAGCACTGCCAACAACAACCCCTCAAAGGCATGATGGGCAGCAATCAAATCAATAAATGCCACAGGCATCTTTAACGGTGGGCCATCCGAAAAGCCATTGAGATTCATAAAGCCAGTATCAGCTTGCAAGAGCGCATCATAACCTTTCCGACAATCCGCGTCGCCATAAGCAGTAATGTTGATATGAATGAGGTGCGGATTCAGCGGGCGCAAATGAGCAGGGGTGGTGTGTAGTGCCTGGGCAACCTCCGAAGTATGATTGGTTAAGAGCACATCCGACCGTTCGATCAACCGATAAAATATCGCACGATCAGCCGCTGATTTCAGGTTTAGCTCAATCGACTGTTTACCCGCATTCACCGTAGCAAAATAAGCTGACATCAAAGGTGGTGCCTCTTCGCCTGGATAGTACCAACGGCGCGTAGGATCACCACCAAGCGGCTCGACCTTGATCACCTCAGCACCATAATGGGATGCAACCATCCCCACCCAAGGCCCCGCCAATATGGTAGCTACTTCCAATACCCGAACACCATTCAACGGAGTAAAATCCAGCGACGATGCCATGACAAAATACCCCCCTTAAAAGTTCTGAACAATATCATTAACAATAATCCAAACGAACAGGAAAGCCAGCAGAATCATTCCAACGTTCTGAATGATCACCAAAGCACGGGTAGGCAACGGCTTGCCACGAACAATTTCAACGAATAACAGAATCACATGCCCCCCATCAAGGGCAGGAATGGGTAAAAGGTTCATCAGTCCAATGACCAATGAAAGAAGGGCGGTAATGGTCCAAAAGCGTACCCAATCCCATTGCCCACCGTATATCTTACGGGCAATACTGATGGGGCCTTGCACCGATCGGGCAGGATCCATTTGGCCGGTCAGTAGCTTGCCCACCCCCCTAATGGTTCCTCCCAAGATTTCAAAACCACGATCTATTCCTCGCCGGAACGATGTCAATAGCCCATAGTATTGGTGTTCTACAGGTGGAGGCTGAAGGTGAGCCATGAATCCAATCGTACCATCCAAACGTGGACGTACTTTCACTCCGATCAGCGTACCACCACGAGATATCCGTAAGTAAACGGGTCGACCAGCATTTTCTTTAAGTATGCTTCTAAACTGTTGAAACGACCGCACCGGTTCATCATTGACAGCTACGATACTATCACCTGGCCGAAGCCCCACACTAGCTGCAGGGGTGCCCGGCACAACTTTTTCCACTGAAAATCCGAGTTGGGGCACAAAAAGAGTAGACAAGGCACCATGGCGAATCTCTTCAAGGGGACCATCGGTAATCAAAACGGTTACCGTATCCGATCCCCGAAGTACGTCTAGACGAACCGTATCATCTCCCAACCATATCGAGGACTGCATCAGGTCTTCCAGGTAGTGAATTGCACGACCACTAACAGACAACGGAATATCACCGGGACGCAATCCAGCTGCTTGGCCAATGCTATCCGGCCAAATTCCTTGCGATAACATATGAATGGGCGTGCGTGTTTCCCCTTGCGTATACGTCAGGATCCCCAACAACATCACACCCAATATAATGTTCATCACAACCCCCGCAATCATCACAATAAGACGCTGCCAGGCAGGCTTTGCCCGAAACTCCCACGGATTTGGTGAAGAATCCAGGTTTTGAGTATCCAACGATTCATCTACCATCCCGGCAATCTTGACATATCCTCCCAGCGGAAGCCATCCAATACCATATTCGATTTCACCGATCTTCTGGCGCCAAATGGAAAATCCACCAATATCATAAAACAAGTAAAACTTCTCAACCTTCATCCCAAACCATCGGGCTGCTAACAAATGACCCAGCTCATGGATAATCACAATCACCGACAGGCCAGCCAGCAGCTGCACAACCATTACAAATGCTTCCGTTGTCATGTGCAAGGACTTAATGTTTGTCGGACAATTTGATCCGTCTCCAACAATTGTTCAATGGTAGGGCTTTCAATAAATTGAATGGCTTGGATCCCTTTCTGAATCATTTCCGGAATTTCCGTAAATCGGATCTCTTCACGCAAGAAGCAGTGTACCGCCACTTCGTTGGCAGCATTAAGGGCACATGGCAGATTGCCACCCCGACGAATCGACTCATAGCATAAGTCGAGTGCAGGAAAGGTAGTACGGTCGGGTGCTTCAAATGTCAAAGGCGAAAGGGCGGGCCAATCATAGGTCGGATGATCCATCGACAGCCGATCAGGGAATGCCAATGCATAGGCAATGGGAATTCGCATATCCGGATATCCCAACTGGGCTTTCACACTCCCATCTTGCCACTCCACCATGGAATGAACAATTGACTGGGGATGAATCACTATTTCAATTTGATCGGGGGCAATACCAAAGAGCCAATGGGCCTCGATCATTTCTAACCCCTTATTCATGAGGGTGGCAGAATCGATGGTAATTTTATCGCCCATTTTCCAGTTGGGATGCCGAAGGGCCTGACGAGGATTCACGTTGGCTAATTGCTCCATGGTCCACCCCCGAAAAGGACCACCCGATGCAGTCAGGATAATCCGCCGAAGGGCTTTCCGAGGCTCACCCACCATGCATTGAAAAATCGCAGAATGTTCAGAATCTACCGGGAAAATGGGTACCCCATATCGATTCGCTGCCTCCATAATTAAAGCACCAGCCACCACCAAACTCTCTTTATTGGCCAACGCCACAGGTTTGCGTTCCTGTACCGACCACCACGTCGGCAACATCCCTGCTGCCCCCACAATGGCGTTCAACACCAAATCGACTTGTGAGATACCCACCGCCCATTGAAGGGACTCCATTCCAGCAAACACCTTGATAGGCAAATCCTGCAACGCATCCCGTACTGCCTTATATCGAGTCTCATCGGTAATGACAACCACCTCCGGACGAAACTCCCGAGCCAACGATATCAACTCATTGACCTGCGAATGGGCCGTTAACACCACCACCCCGAACCGGTCAGGATGCATGCGAACGATCTCCACCGACTGCCGACCAATCGATCCGGTTGCACCTAAAATCGCCAATCCTCGCCTCGTCATGAAACTGTATTATGCAACGCATACGACCCAAGCCCCTGTGCCATCTCCCGATGGTTGGCCAATCGCGGGGGCTTATTTTGTCCTCCCAACTTCCCTATGCGTTTAAGGTAGCTGGCAAAAGCGCCCCGACGCAATATCACCACTCGCGGCAATGCCACAATCTCACCGCGCACCAAATCTGCGTAATATATGTTTTGCTTAGCCAATGCCTGCTGAAGTGCTTCCGCAAAAGCAGTGACTTCAAAGTGCGCTGACTTTTCAGGCTCAATAAACCATTCATACCGAGGCTTCTCATGCGGATTGGTCGGCACGTAAGGGGCCACATGAAATTCGCGCACGCACACCCCACACCGACGGGATGCCTCGGAAAGGGCATTTTCCACTTCTTCAGCAATGACGTGTTCACCAAAAGCCGAAATAAAATGATGTGTCCGACCTGTCACTTTGATCCGATACGGATTCACCGACGTAAATCGGACTGTATCGCCCAGTAAGTATCCCCACAACCCCGCATTACTACTGATAACTATTGCATAGTTTATACCCACTTTGACTTGCTCAATCGAATAGCGGGGGGGCGGGTCATCATTTAGGCGATTGACCGGAATAAATTCGAAAAACATCCCCGCATTCACATTTAGGAAAAGTCCGTCATCTGGATTATCCGTATCTTGGTAGGCAATAAACCCTTCCGAAGCAGGATATGTTTCCACCCATTCCACCCCCCCACCCACCAGTCGCGATAACACCGGCGCATACGGGACAAAGTTGACACCGCCATGAACCACCACACGCAATGAAGGAAACACTTCCTTAACGGTCGTTTTCCCCGTCCGATCAAGTAAGACTTCAAAATAGTTTTGCAACCAGGGCGGAATACCACTGATAAGCATCAGGTCCAATTGCCGGCTTTCCTCCACTACTGCCTCGATCTTGGCTTCCCAATCTTTAATAACGTTCACTTTCCATGAAGGCAAGCGATTGCGAGTTAAATAGGAAGGAACATGGTGATGCACGATGCCAGAAAGACGTCCAGTGGGGATACCTCCCACCTTTTCCAGTTCGGGGCTTCCCGATAAAAAAATCATCTTACCTTCGGCCAACTTCGGATCCCGACATCGATACACATACGACAACAAAGTATTTCGAGCTGTCCGAAGATGATGCGGCAACGATTCGGCGGTAATGGGAATATATTTCACCCCAGAAGTCGTCCCAGATGTTTTCGCAAAATACTTGGGACGTCCAGGCCATAAAACATTTTTTTCACCCCTGATGATACGTTGAACATAGGGACGAAAAGCTTCATAGTCACGAACTGGCACCGCTTGCTGATAGTCGCTATATGTCAGGATTTCATGAAAACTATGCTCTTTCCCAAAAGCAGTATACTCCGCCCGCGACACTAATTCTTGAAACACCGCCGCTTGGTAATAGGCCGCTGCATTAGCCTCTTTGCGGTGCTTTCGGGCATACCTGCGCGCTAACCACCACGCTACCCGTCCCTTGATTCCCAACCCTTTCCGACCTTTTTTAGCTTTCCTCAGCAAAAGTAATCTTCCATAGCCCCCGCACATCCTCCATCCAGAACCCAACCGCCTGATCCTGTGGATAATATTGCCGAATCAAAATGTAGTCCTCCTCGGCAATATCCGTACCAGGTTGGCCATGACATTTCAAACACAGTTCAAACTTGATGGCAATCGGTGCATAAAAAATCACACCCTCCGAAGTGCGTTGTAGCTTCGGATGCCAGGATTTACCTGCTTTACGGTCAGCCTCATATCGCTGAATTAACGCTACCTCAGCAGAATCGGCAGCATTGGCTGGATTTCTTGGCTTGTGAGAGACGCGGGTAATCCGTACCCCATGCACCCGGGAAAGTGAATCGAGCAGCGGTATTGCCTTTCCGGCACACACCTCAATCGCCCGAGACACGCCACCTTCTTCCATTGCCCGAATCAAATAGCTCCTCAATGCTTGAAACGACTCCTGCGCAATGCGCTTACCCCGCTGAATATAAACAGAATCGGGGGTCTGTGCTGCCGCATTTGGGGTGTGTACCTCCGTTGCAGAAGCATCAGACGCTTTTTGTTCATCGGTAGGACCACCACACGAAAACATTCCGACAACCCCACCCAGCACTCCGACAACTAACAAATGTTTCATAGCGTTTCAGTTTAATAAGACAAAATGCAAACTTATGAACCACCCGTTATGATTCTTCCGTTTTCCACTATCCATGTCATAAAACGATAAATGCGATCAGCAATCTGACGAGGACCTAGCAAAGCTGCCGCCGGAAACAGCGAAGGGCCCGCCGCAGCACCACTCATCGCAATTCGGAATAGCTGTTTGACCTTGCCAGGCTTGATGCCCACACTATCCGCCACTTCGTTAAAGATTGACTCCAACTCCTCCGACGAGCAAGCATTCAAGGAGGCTAACCGTTTCGCCAACACTTCAAAGAAGCGTTTTGCTTGAGAAGACCATTTCGCATGCACAATATCCTCAGGATAATTGGTCGGATTCACAAAAAAGAAGGATGCCAATGGCCAGAGATCTGTCAAAAGCTGGGCTTTCTCCTTGACCAATTCGGCTACGGATACCACATATTCTTCGGAATATTGTTCCAATCCCCGCTGTTCAAGTTCCTCTTGGATGTATGATGCCAATTCCTTACTACTCTTGCTCCGAAGATGCTTATGGTTGATCCACACTGCTTTCTGGGGGTCAAACTTAGCCCCCGACTTGCCGACCCGTTCCAGTGAAAATGCATCGACCATTTCCTCCAATGATAGGATCTCTTGCTGGTTGGGCGGACTCCAACCTAACAACGCCAGGATATTGAGCACAGCTTCGGGTAGGTAGCCACCCTCACGATAGCCAGAATAGACTTCTCCGGTTTGGGGATCAGTCCATTGAATCGGAAACACCGGAAAACCACCAATATCTCCATCACGTTTGCTCAACTTACCTTTCCCCGAAGGCTTAAGAATCAAAGGCAAATGCGCAAATCGAGGCATTTCCCACTGAAAATATTCATACAGAAGCACGTGGATGGGCGTAGAGGATAGCCACTCCTCGCCCCGAATAACATGGGATATTTCCATGAGGTAATCGTCTACAACATTGGCCAGATGATAAGTGGGGAAACCATCTGCTTTTAACAGTACCTTGTCATCCAACTGGGACGAATGAAATTTCACCCATCCCCGCACTTCATCAT
>CAYVLB010000077.1:0-9347 GCA_964452325.1 uncultured Sphingobacteriales bacterium
CGATGCATGGTTTCGAGAGTTTCTTGAAAGGCACTGATCATGGTTTCTTCCAGCCCCGATTGAACCAACGACAATTCAGTGGGACCTTTGATGATTTCATTTCGAAGTGTAGGCGGTACTTGTCGGCGGGTCAGTTGCTCGATTATGTCTAAATGCTGTGCCGATCGATATTCTTCATTTTTTTTCTGGATACGCCCAAAGCGGATATGCGAGATATTTTTTAGCCACTCGAAGTAGGAAACGGTAACGCCCCCTGCATTGAGGAACAGGTCGGGTAAAATAATAATCCCATGTTGGGTCAGGTATTCGTCGGCTTTGCGTGTGGTAGGACCATTCGCCCCTTCGGCAATGATTTTGGCTTTAACTTTCTTCATATTTCCTTCGTGAATCTGCCCTTCAAGGGCGGCTGGAATGAGAATATCACATTCGGTTTCAAGCAGTAGTGAAGATGGCTGAACATTTTGGGCACCGGGAAAGTCAAGAATTGATCCGGTAGCCTTACGATGTTCATAAGCTTTTTGGACGTCAATGCCTTTGTCGTTATATATCCCCCCTTCATATTCGGCGATGCCGATGACAATCGCTCCAGCCTGCTGACAGAATTTGGCAGCATGATATCCCACATTTCCTAGCCCTTGCACAATTATGCGCTTACCTTCCATGCCAGTGGGGAGTCCTGCTTGTTTCATTATTTTTTTATGATTCACCAGCTCGCGAATCCCATAAAACACCCCGAGGCCAGTAGCTTCTTTACGTCCACGGATGCCCCCTTGTCCTACGGGCTTGCCGGTTACGCATGCCAATGCGTTGAGCTCTGTGGGATTATAGCTCATGTAGGTGTCAGCAATCCAAGCCATATGTTTTTCACCGGTACCATAGTCCGGAGCAGGGACATCCACACCTGGCCCCATCATATTGCGTTTGATCAGTTCGTAGGTGAAGCGTCGTGTGACTTTTTCTTGGAAGGATCGGCTGGTATTGCGGGGGTCAATCCTCACCCCTCCTTTGGCACCTCCAAAAGGAACGTCTACTACTGCACATTTGAAAGTCATTAGTGTTGCCAATGCTTTCACTTCGTTCACGTCGACAAATGGCGAAAATCGGATTCCGCCCTTGGTGGGCAGTTTGTGGTGGCTATGCTGTACGCGAATTCCTTCCACTACCTGAACATTGCCGCCAACCGTTACTGGAAACTTGACTACGTATACCGAGTTGCACACTCGAATCTGTTCACGAAGCCCTTCGGGAATACGCAATAGTGCGGAGGCCTTGTCGAGATAGTAATAAGTATCCTGGAGAAATTTACTGCCATTATGATTGGCCATAACCCACCCTGTAATTTACATGGAACAAAGGTAAGGTCATTGCTTTTGCCGTATTGGGATTTGTCAGCAAATTAGAGAGATAGTCAAAAAAAATCCGGGCTACTATAAGTAGCCCGGATTTTCCATTCGCATAGAAAGTAGATTTAACGGTGAACGAAGCGCCGGAGGGTTTGGCTTCCCTGGGTGTCGACTAGTTGGAGCAGATAAGTACCTGCGGGCAGGTTTGTCAGTGGCAATTGAATGTGTTGGGTTCCACGTCCATTAACCCATCCGTAGACGGTTTGGCCAGCGGGGGTGAGTATGGCTGCCTGTAGCACGGGCTCTTCGGCGATAATCTCGATGACTTGTGGGGTTTGACGCCATTGCCGAATCGATATTGGATGGACGGCTTGGCGAAGGCTAGTGGCAGGTGCTGCAAAAGTGTAAACGGCATAACCGACATGATAATTGGCCATTTGGAGTAGGCCATACACAGTATCTATCCATTGTTCTTGAAGGCCATTGAGGCGCATCAGTTGTCGGCCCACTATTGGTTGCATATTTCCAGCGGTATCCTGCATAAAGATCCGTAGCTTTTGGACTCCGTCCAAGATCTCGGATATGATTTCATTATCTTCTATGAGAGGAGTGTAGGACATCCATCCGTTAAAGAAGGAAAAGGCAGCGTAGGCAGGATGGTTGGAATTGATGAAATTGATGTGGGGTTCGTAGGCTGTTGCGAATACTATCATTGACGTATCCCACGCATTGTTATATTCCAAGATCTGCCATTGCTGCATTTTCCCTGATGAATTGTAGGATATGAGCCATTGTTCGGCAGGCTTCCAGGTATTGGAATCCCAGCCATAGATGGTTTTTTGGGTAAGGTTCCCGTTGTTATCATATATGTAAATTGCTTTCTTGGAGGTATCCCATTGCTGTTTATTGGAATTAAAATCATGATATATGATGGAGTCGAGTTGGTTATTTGAGTAGTGATATAGGAGTCGGGAATTGGGTAGGTAGGTGTTATTGTAGATATAAGTCTCGGTAATGGTATCGATGATTCCCCCCGTGGTATAGTGATATTCCCATAGGCCCCTCTTGTCCCATTGGGGATTGTTGAGCCAATAGAGCCATTGATGTAGGACTATGGAGTCCAATCGGCCATTTGTGTAGTAAAAGTAGAAGCGCGAGTCATGTGTCCATTGTCCCGAGTCGTAGAAGAATGAATAGATGGAGTCAAGGATTCCGTTTCCGTGGAAAAACACATAAAAGGAGTCTTGACCAAACGGGTCATAGACGCCATTGTTGGTGGTATCAATTGACGTCATTACGTTTACCAGAGGTGGTACGGTGTTTTGCCCGTGAACATGGTATGCCCCTAAAATGGCAAGCGATACTGTCATCAAAAGATTTTTCATGACATTAGATATTTGATTTGGATAATTAACGAACCCGTTAAAATACTTCGTACAGAAATGGTCTTGCATGTTATGATGCGGATGATTCAGAGGTTGTTTCAAGGGTTTCTATGGCATTTTCGGATGGTTGTATCCTGACGTGGGGAGCATCATTTTCAATATCGATGATGAGGCGACTGTTGGGTGGGACGTTTTCCTTGAGTAGTGTCTCGGCGAGCACGTCTTCAATGTATCGTTGGATGGCCCGTTTAAGGGGTCGGGCTCCATATTGAGGGTCGTAGCCTTTTTCAATGAGATAGTCAATCATTGCATCGGTGAGTTCGAGCTTGTATCCTTTTTCGCGAATGCGATCAAATAGTTCTCGTAGTTGGATACGTATAATCTGGCGGTAATCTTCTTTCTGAAGTGATCGGAAAACGATAATTTCATCAATTCGGTTGAGGAATTCGGGGGCGAATACTTTTTTAAGGGCCTTTTCGATAATGCTTTTGCGTTGGGCTTCCATGGCATCTTGACGGGCGGGGGTTGAAAATCCGATGCCCTGTCCGAAGTATTTGAGGTCGCGCGATCCGATATTAGAGGTGAGAATGATTACCGTATTGCGAAAGTCAATTTTTCGGCCGAGGCTGTCGGTAATTACGCCTTCATCGAGGATTTGTAAGAGAATGTTAAAGACGTCGGGATGGGCTTTTTCGACTTCGTCGAGGAGTACGACCGAATAGGGACGTCGACGCACTTTTTCAGTCAATTGCCCTCCTTCCTCATAGCCTACGTATCCGGGGGGAGCTCCGATGAGGCGGGATACGTTGAACTTTTCCATGTATTCACTCATATCGATTCGGATGAGAGCATCTTCCGATTCGAATAGTGATTTAGCGAGGGCTTTGGCCAACTGGGTTTTGCCTACGCCGGTGGGACCTAAAAAGAGGAAGCTTCCAATGGGTTTTTTAGGGTCTTTGATACCGACGCGGCTGCGTCGGATGGCGCGGGCCAGCTTTTCAATGGCTTCTTCCTGTCCGACGATATGTTCGCGGAGGCGTTCTTCGAGTTTGAGCAGACGCTCTGTTTCCGATTCAGCCACACGCTGAACGGGGATGCCTGTCATCATCGACACCACTTCTGCCACGTGATTTTCTTCTACTTCATATACTTGGCTGCGTGCTTTTGCTTCCAGTTCTGTTAGCAGTTTTGTGCGGCGCAACGTCAGTCGGTTTTCTTCATCCCGTAGTTGGCCAGCTTCATAGAAGCGTTTTTCGGCTACTTTGCGTTCTTTTTCCGCCCGCAGCAATTCAATTTTCCGGTCGAGTTCGTCCAATTCTTCGGGGATAGAGAGATGACTCATATGGATTCGGGCTCCTGCCTCATCCATTACATCGATGGCTTTATCTGGAAAGTTACGGTCAGGGATGTAGCGTTCGCTGAGTTTAACACATGCATCGACGGCCTCATCAGTGTATCGAACATGGTGATGTTCTTCGTATTTTTCTTTCAGTTGGATGAGGATCTGACGTGTCTCTTCCGGGCTGGTGGGATGCACCATCACTGGTTGAAATCGTCGCTCCAACGCCCCGTCTTTTTCGATATATTGGCGATATTCGTCGAGTGTGGTAGCCCCGATTACCTGGATTTCACCACGCGAGAGGGCCGGCTTAAAGATGTTGGATGCATCCAACGATCCTGAGGCTCCTCCAGCCCCTACGATCGTATGCAGTTCGTCGATAAAAACAATGACATTGGGATTGCGTTCCAGTTCTGTGAGGATGGCTTTGATGCGTTCTTCAAACTGCCCGCGATACTTAGTGCCTGCCACCAATGCTGCCACATCGAGTACGACGATCCGCCGATCAAAGAGGGTAAATGGTACTTTTCGTTGGATGATACGTCGGGCCAGTCCTTCGACAATGGCTGTTTTCCCGACGCCGGGCTCACCAATCAATACGGGATTGTTTTTCTTGCGCCTACTAAGTATTTGACATACTCGTTCGATTTCGGTATCCCGTCCAACAATGGGGTCGAGTTGTCCTTCTGCAGCCAGTCGTGTAAGGTCACGTCCGTAATGATCGAGTGTAGGCGTTTTGGATCGGCTTCCTAAACGAGAGGTCTCCTTCGCACCTCGTTCAGGATGGCTGCGTTCGCTTCCGGAATCTACTTCGGCGTAGGGGTCGATGGTTTCGCGTTGGGTCATAAATGCCTCGACGTAGTCGTATTCCAGTCGGTGTTTACGGAGCAGTTCGATAAGGGGCGATTCTTCGCGCCGCAAAATGGCAGCCAATAGATGGAGACCATCGATGGTTTTGTCTTCTGTGCGTGACGACTCGAGGAATGCCCCTCGGATAGCCTTTTGGGCCAGTTCCGTGAATCCGCTATCGCTTGTAATGTTATGCAACTGCAACTGTCCGCTAAGGTATTCTTCAATTTCCTTGTGCAATGCTTGTTTATCTACCTGTAATAATCCCAGGATCTTTTGAATGTCTGGACTTTGGCTCTCCAGAATCGCTAACACAAGATGTCCCAGAGAGATTACCGGATGGCCCATCCGGTAGGCTTTCATTCGACTCTCCTCGATAATTGCTCGGAATTCTTCGGTCATTTCGCGATCGCTCATCACTGAGTTTTTTTCCCCCAATACAAACTGTTCTTTATCTCGAAAGGTTCGTTTCAGTATGGGGTAGGGCTCGTTTGCTTGACAATCTTAAAAACGCTCAACACCTTTCCTTTGGTATTGTTCAGCGTGCCGTAATAGGTCCCGTCTGGTAGATGATGTATATCCAATACTTGGCGTTGGGGGGGTATGATTGTTTGTAACACCTTTTGGCCGGCAGCATTATATAGGTGGACAACTTGGGCGGTCGGAGGGATATTTCCTCGCAAGGAGAAGGTTGCTTTCACGGGGTTTGGATATGCAATCACCGGCACGACAGGGTAGGATATCCAGCCACTGGTCGTGGTATCGGTGGTTGTATCGATCGATATAAAACCAGCGATATCATTCAGGTTGCGGGGGATGAGTTTGAAGTTGCCAAAGCTATAGAATAGAATGCCGCGCATCCAATCGAGCCGTTGGCCGGGAGTGAGGGAGTCAACGTTGAATCCCGGGGGGATGGCTCCGGAAAAATCATCGGCCCGTAACCCCGTAGTAGCTGTAGAGTCGGTGTGAATGGTCCATTCCCCATAATTTCGATTGACGGGAGCATCGGCATTTGTATCAATAACAAAAGCGGGTGCAAATTCGAGGAGCATTCCTTCGAATTGCTCACTATATGGCATGATATTACTGGCCAGCGAGTCGATATTGGCGGTGGTAACGGGTGGGTACAGTGGGCGGCCGGAGTCAATCCTTTGGTAGGTTAGGTCCGACAGATACGTTACCCCAAAGCGTTCGTATACATAGGCCCGTGTGATATGGATTGAATCGCCCCGCTTCCAGTTGCTGATCCCATCACCAGTGCGTGCCTGAATAAATATTCCAGAATAGGGACTGGTGCCATCTTGAACGGTTACAATGCCCAGGTCGAGCGGATCAAGGGTTGACATCACTTTTACGTGCAAGTTCATGGATACGGTATCCCGATTCCATAGTGATCCGCCACTTGGGAACGGTGTTTCCTGGATGTCTCGAATGGTTTGAATGCCGTTGGCTTTGACAATGTATTTGAGGCCGCTGTTCAGTGAATCAGGGTAATAGGTGTATTTACCGATGTTGTCGTCGGCATAGATCCAGTAGCTGACCAGTGAACCATCCGGTTGTGCGGGGATAATGCCTTCGTAGCGATTCGGGGTTCCAGAAGCCGTCATGGTTGCCATTTGGATAGTGCCGGCGCCGACGCGGTAGTAGAGGCGGACATTTTGCACCGAATCTTTATCGTCGGTTACGGTGGCACTGATGATGACCCCGTCATTGTCGGTGGGAACCACGGGTGTTCGTTTCACTGCTTGAATGGCAGGTGGAGCAAAAATGACGGACCCGATATCGGAAGTATCGCGGGGAGCCAGGTAGTAATAGCCATTGTATTCCAGTATGATGCCCCGGATGTAAGATAGGAAGGCTCCTTCGGCAGGGGGGCTGAATGAGTAGTTGGGTAAGGTGGTGTCGGCTCGATTGTCGTTCCGAAAAAAGCGCGACACGTCTCGGATGCGGATCTGATTGCCTTGTGCATCCTGGACTGACCAATACCAACGGGTGCCGTTGCTAGTGGTATAGCGGTTTACTACCGAAATATTACGAAACTCTACCAACATCCCTTCGTAGGGCTCTCCAGTAATCTTTTGCTGGATCTGACCACCGGCTCCGTCATTTTGCTGAAAAGTGGCAATAGATAAGACCATCGGTTGGATAGTGTCGGGTGTAATACTTTGCAACTCCGACTCGATAGGCAAAATCAACAATTGGGTATTGCCACTGTAATTGCCTACCACCCCAGTTACTTTTACCCGGAAGCCTGGAATGAAATTCTGGTAGAATTTTACAATGTTGTTGAGGTTCGATACGTTGCCCGGATAGCTGATGGCTCCTGGATCGATAAGGACATGAATCCCAGACCATGGGCCGTTGGAGGTATCTTGGAGCCAGGTGCCTTTTCGGTTGGTACTCAGTCCGTAGAGGCGGGGTGCAAATGTGACGACTCCTTCGATGGTCACGGTATCTCCGTATTGGAAATAGGCGGGGTCGTCGGTACCCGTGGTCAGGTCTTGCGGCAAGACATATTGAATGCTGTCGATGGGAATCACGGGTCCGTGTTGGGCTGTTACCATATGGCTTCCCCCAAGGATTGCCATTGCGGATATGCTCTGAACAAGCGCAGCACGCATTAGATATCAGATTTTAAAGATATTTCACTTAACCACGGCAAACTTACCCGTTTTGATTTCTCCTGAGGAATGATCGGTGATAGAAAATAAGTAAAGGCCTGTACTGATGGATTGGCCGTGTCGGCTAAGCAGGTCCCATGCATGAATTCCTCCGGCGAGGAGGATGTTTTGTTGGGCAGCAAAGTTGCGGAACCATTGGATGTCTTCTCCACTTTGACCGGGTCCATGTTCGAGGATATCCACCACTTCTCCGTCGAGGGTATAGATTCGAATGGTGCATTGCTTGGGAAGGTTATAGAAGTATAGTTTTCGGAGTCGGGATGTAGGGCCATCCCAACTTGCACGGAGTACGTAGGGATTGGGAAAGACAGCAGGTGCTTCGGTAAAAGTAGAGGATGGTCCTGGGAAAATCGCAAAAGAGTTTTCACGGATGTTTGATTCGAGGGAGGGCACGTCCAATAATGAGTCGCCCCGATCGAAGGCGGTGAGGGCTGCCACGTATTGCCATCCGTTAAGCAGGCCCTTGAGTTGATAATGAAATTGGTATTGGTGGGTATCATTGGGGAAGGTGTGCGGGGTATCGAGGTGGATGGCATCGAATCCGTTGTCTAGCCCGATACCATTACCGGGTTGGTCCCATTGAGCCACCAGATGAAGGCGTGGCGTGCCTTTAAGGTCGGCACCAGCATCGGATAGATAGATTCGGAAGCCTTCAAAGTCTTTTTGTCGGGAGATGGGGTCAATGCTTTCCAATGAGATATCATCCCAATAAATGTTGATGGTACCCCTATTAACTTCAACGCGGACGTGCGGTGGATGTGGTGGTTCGGGCAGGATGAAGTGGTCTAGTTGGCCGTTGAGGTTGAGGTCTTCGTCGGGTTGGAGCCGGCCGTCGGCATTGCGATCTTCACCTAAAAACGACCGTAGGGTCCACCCCAAGTGTTCTTCCAGTTGACGGCGTCGCCTTTTGCTATCGGAGGCGTTAGGGTTATCAGGATCGGGTAATTGGGGAGCACACACCACTGCATGAACATAGGTAAAACTTTCGCCGGGAGATACTTGTGGGATGGGACCAATCGACACCAGCTGAATTCGATTACCCGGCTGTTTGAGAATATCCACGAGGGGGGATCCTGTTGTCAGGTTCATTGGATGAGAGAGGCGGTAGTATTTCTCGATGTCGGTAGCTGGAAAGCTGAACTCTCCCCCGCTGGAATTCCGGAAGGTCCAGAAATTGGGCATCACGCGGGGACGTAGGCTATCGGGTAGATTAGGATTCAACGGGTGGAGAAACTCGCCGCGCCATTGGATCCCCAGTGCTTGGGAGGCGGCATAAGTTTGGGTATAGTCGAGGTCGTCTCCGCTGACTTGATAGACGTAGATAGCATATAAGCTGTCGATCCACCCAGCCCCCCCTTTGTTGAAAAAAGATGTTCCGGCATCTCGGGTAACCAGCACATTGCGCACGACCAAGTCGGTGTAGAGGCCCACGTAAACAGAGTCCCATTGTTGATCGGAAGCGTTGGTAATGGTATATTCAAGGATTACAAAATATTCGGCAAAGGAAAATTGCCATGCCATTGATCGCAATTGGACTACTGCCCGGAGGGGAAAGTCGTGATTGGGAATTTTGATGGATGTGCCGGGGATAATTTGGTTCGAGTCGGTAAAACGGCAAATAAAGTCTTGATGTGAGGTGGCGGTGGATGAAAAAGCGGGGCTGGCCGGCAAGGTTGATCGGTCCTGGATGCTTCCCAAGGGGGTAAACTCGAATCCGGCGGCGCCAGTATTAGATGCGGAAGCTGCATCT
>CAYVLB010000078.1:0-9308 GCA_964452325.1 uncultured Sphingobacteriales bacterium
GTCAAGCCTATTTGTACGAAACCCGACGCCATTTGCTATTTTACTATTGGATTGTGCCACCGGTTTTGATGTTTTGGATCCGTGCTGTTTTCAGTAGCATAATGCAAGCAGTTGTTATGGTAGTGTTGGTGGTTTTATTGGCGTTTTTTTGGGGGCCGTTACCAATGAGATGGACTGAATGGGTGGCCTTAATCTCCACCACTGCACTCGGATTTGGATTTTCCTTTGCACTCATCAGTGCCATCGCCCGATTTACCCGCCGCCCTTTTATTATCATGAGTATATTAGGTATCCCCATTATCATTCCGCTACTATATAGTGCCATTCATCTTCATACGACGTTAATCTCAGGGGCTACATCTATACGATTATGGCTAACTTTGCCCGCCCTGTGGGGGATTGTGGCTGGTATTGGATCCATCTTGATCCCCCACCTTCAACGTCACTGACTAAGATGAAAGCACATGCTACATGGATGCTATGGGGGGGGATCGTCCTGATTGGCTATTCGCTGGTTGCCGGGCTGGCGGGCAAAGTTCCCCAGATTCCGATATTGTATGAAAGTATCCGTAATTTCTACTACCATGTACCAATGTGGTTCGCCATGTTAGCAATGTTCCTCATTGGCGTTGTCTATAGTTTGTGGTATCTTTCCTCGGCCTATCCCCGTCACGATCATATGGCAGCTGCCTTTATTGAAACAGGGATCGTATTCGGTCTGTTAGGACTGATTACAGGTGCAATATGGGCACGGTACACTTGGGGGGCATGGTGGAACAATGACCCCAAGCAAAACGCTTCGGCGATCGTGCTACTCATATACATCGCCTATTTTGTTTTGCGCCATGCAATAACCGATGCAAGCGTGCGTGGACGCGTGGGTGCCGTCTATTCAACTTTTGCTTTTGCTGTAGCGATTCCGTTGTTGTTTATCTTACCGAGAATGACCGATTCACTCCACCCCGGCAGCGGAGGGAATCCTGCTTTTTCTTCCTACGACCTTGACTATCAAATGCGCCTTGTGTTTTATCCAGCCGTCATCGGGTGGATATTATTTGGAAGTTGGCTAAGCCACATCAACGGATGCATCCGAGTGCGAAGACAACAACTAACCATCCTACAAATTGATTAAACCATGGACCTTTCCATATGCAACAAAATGCCAGTCGTAATTACTTCGTTGGTGATTATCATTGCCGGAATTGCGTTATATAGCTGGGTCCTTTTTCAACGCTTACGGCGAATTGAAAGAGAATTGCAGCAAATTAAATCCAACGACCGATGAAAAAGGGGCACTTGGTCGGACTCATTGCCATGGCGGTGGCTGCCGCCATGTTGGTATATGCACTGGGAGATGCCAGTAGCTATGTCACTTTTGCAGCTGCGTCCAAGCAGCCTGAACGTGAATTTCACATTGTGGGCACCTTTGCCAAAGGCAAGCCCATCTATTACGATGCACTGAAAGATCCTAACTACCTAGAGTTTTACCTCACCGATCGTGATGGACGCACCGCTCGCGTTATCTATCATCAACCCAAGCCGCAAGACTTTGAAAGGGCCGAAGAAGTGGTTATTATCGGCAAGATACAAGACGATTCGACTTTTCTTGCATCGAAAATTCTGACCAAATGCCCTTCTAAATACGTAGAAAACGACCTGTCGTCAACTGCCCAGTCTCCATGAATGCCATCCAATACGTAGGTGAATGGATATGGGCTGCGCAATGGGGCAAGCTCACAATTGCGTTGGCATTCAGTAGCGCCCTACTGGGCATTGTGGCGGGCATCCGTGCCCTTCGCAACCCAGATGACCCGTGGGCTTTTCCAATTCTTCGAGCAGTGGTGGGCATTCATGCCATTGCGGTAATGAGCATCGGATTGATCCTATATGTGCTTATCTACAATCACCGATTCGAGTTTCATTATGTATGGCAACATAGTTCTATCACTTTACCGGTGAAGTATATCATATCCTCGATGTGGGAAGGGCAGGAAGGGAGCTTTTGGCTGTGGATGTTGTGGAATAGCGTGTTATTGATGTTTTTGGTACGCAAAGATCGTCCCATCAGCTGGGGGGCAGCGGCAGTGGTATTTATCAGTCAGGTGATGTTTGCCTCGATGTTGCTCGGTGTAAAAATCGGGGGCCTCAAAGTCGGAAGTAACCCCCTGGTATTGTTGCGGGAGGTCATGGATGCACCCATTTTTTCACGGCTCGACTACTTACAATTTATCACCGACGGTACCGGATTAAATCCCCTCCTCCAAAGCTATTGGATGGTGATTCATCCGCCCATCCTATTTTTAGGGTTTGCAGGAGCTGGAATTCCTTTTGCTATTGCAATTGCCCACCTGATGGCGCCTCGACATCCACATTGGGTGCCACTGCTGCACCGATGGTCTTTATGGGCGGCTGCTTTCTTGGGCACAGGTATCTTGCTGGGAGCGGCATGGGCCTATGAAGCGCTTAATTTCGGTGGATATTGGGCATGGGATCCGGTCGAGAATAGCTCGTTGGTCCCATGGATCGTTCTGGTTACCGCTATTCACCTCCTCCTTATCTATCGAGCCCGCAAGGCCTATTTGCGATTGACCCTGTCACTTTTCCTACTGGCCTATTGGCTCATCTTATATTCCACATTTTTGACGCGTAGCGGTGTGCTAGGCAACGCTTCTGTCCACAGCTTCACCGATATGGGGCTGGGTGGCCAACTTACCTTCTGGTTAGCCACCTTTGGAATAGGAAGTATCGCCTTGTTAGTCCGCCGCTGGAAAAGCATGGCCACACCAACCATTCCCGATCACCTTTATGGACGCGAATTCTGGATGTATGTTGGTGCGTGGGTATTGCTCTTATCTGCATTTCACATTATCACCGTTACCTCTTTGCCCGTTGTCAATAAAATACTGGGAACTCAATTGGCGCCTCCTACCGACCCCGTAATCCACTATAACCGCGTACAGCTACCAATTGCAATTGTGGTGTTGTGCCTATCCGCCGTTGCAATGTTGCTTCAATATCGCCAACAACAAGCCCACTACCTATGGCGTCGAATCGGATGGATTGTTACGTTCTCGCTGCTCATCACCATCCTCACGGAATGGGCATGGCAATTGAATGTATGGAGTTTTCGCTTATTATCCTTTGCAGGGTGGACGGCATTCATTGGCAATGGATGGATCCTATGGAGTTACCTTCGAAAAGGCGGTTTTCGGCTGATGGGAGGGGCTTTGGCTCATGTGGGTCTTGCCCTGATGATCTTGGGCGTGTTGGTTTCGTCAGCCAAGAAAACTGTTATTTCGAAAAACATCGCAGGCATTGACTTCGGGGAAGGTTTTTCTACTCAGAGTAAAATGGAAAATGTACTTATTTTCCAGGATTCTTCGGCATTTGTAGGGCCCTATCGTGCCACGTTTGAAGGCACAATAGCCGACCCACCCCTGACCCTTTATCAAGTGCGTTTTGTGGACACTGCTTCGGGCGAATCATTTACCCTGTTTCCATCTGCTCAAGTATCACAACAAATGGGGCTCGTTGCTAACCCCGATACTTGGAAATGGTGGGATGGTGACCTTTATGTCCACATTTCAGCCATTCCCGACACCATCAACACCGCCACATCCCCCTCAATCCTCACATCCGATACTTTCAACATATCACCATCCGACACTACCTTTATCTGGTACGGCTGGCGAGTACGATTCCGAGGGATTTACATCCCCTCATCCGCCAATGGCGAAGGTAATGTTCGGGTACGCCTCCGCACCGAATGGCAAGACACCTTCAACGGCACTGTTTTTATTCTCGAGCCTGAATGGCACCTTCAAGATGGCCGGGTGGAGGTCGTTCCTGCTTCATCAGACCGTCATCACGTTCAGGTAAGGCTTATGGAAATATTGCCCAGCGAAGAAAAAATTAAGATTGTCTTAGATCAGCTTCAACCCCCGCCCCGATCTTATATCATCCTCAAAGCTATCATGTTTCCTTTTATCAACTTGTTGTGGATAGGGGCTGCTTTAATGATTAGCGGATTCCTGATCTCGGCAATGGCCCGAAAAGTCCCACGTCCTTTACGAAAAGCATAGGTTTGCCAGCACTAAATCATGTGATGATGATGCCACAATATCGTTCTAAATGGTTGTCCATTGGGATAATAGCCGTAGGAGTAGGACTAAGTACTTGCAAGACTTTGCAGCAAGTAGCACAGCCCGAAGTGATCTTCCAGGGGGTCCGTATCGGAAAGATTAGCCTGAAAGGAGCTACTTTAATCGCCCAACTTCAGGTTAAAAATCCCTTACCGGTTAGTTTGACTATTCCCAAGACCGATTATGAATTTGATGTGGAGGGGAAAAGCCTTTTTGAAGGAACACGCAATAAAAAAGTTGTGATACCTGCCAACAATTCAACTATCGTAGCACTCCCTTTACGCTTCCAATGGTCCCAATTATGGGAAATTAGCCAAGTATTGCGTGAACAAGACAGTTTTCAGTATGCAGTAAAGGGGAAAATACACCTCCAGGTATCGGAGTCGCAGCTGATAGCAGTTCCTTTCCAAAGAAAGGGCAAGCTGCCCATTGTACGTCCCCCATCTTTCAGTGTCGAAGAAAGCAAGTTTGTTCATCTGAGCAAAGAGGGAGCTGAAGCACGGGTTATCGTACGGATGAACAACCCCAATCCTTTCGTGTTGCAAGTCAAGCACCTCAAAGGGGATGTGATGTTTGCGGGTAATGCAAACGCACAAATGGGAGCATTTCAAGATGAATATGTGATACCTCCCAAAGGGAGTGCTCCTGTCGAGATTCGGTTTCGAGCTGATTTTTCCAACATAGGCAAAAGCATTGTAGGGATCCTCACTGGATCAGAGGAGCCGACATTTGCTATTCAAGGACATGTGATCACACATCTTCCCATCAAAGAGCTTGACCAAAAGGAAGTCGTGTTCCCTTTCAAAATTGGCGGGCAAGTTCATCATTGATCTTAGCCATGGCACTACGTGTTGGAATCATCAGTGATACGCACGGGCACATTGATGCAGCAGCCTTGCAACACCTCGAGTCGTGCGACGAGATATGGCATGCAGGAGACATCGACAGCTTATCAGTATTGCATGCCTTAGAAAGCCTTGGGTCAACCGTGCGAGCGGTGCATGGCAATGTAGATGGTTCTGAAATTCGATCGATTGTCCCGCCTTTCCAGCAATTCGCTATAGGCAAGCTCCACATCTTCATCACCCACATTGCGGGATATGGAGAGCAGTTGCCTATTGACCTTATCGACCACTATCACAGCCGGCCGTTTCATGTGCTGGTATGTGGGCATACGCACATCGCCAAGGTCCGGCGCCTTCAAAACGTAGATGTCCTTTATCTTAATCCCGGTGCGGCGGGAAAATTTGGTCCCCATACCGTTCGAACTTTGCTATTGGGAACAATTGACAATGGGCGGTTTACAGAAATGAATCTTGTAGAACTTGGCCCCAAATGACAATGCGTATTGATATCATTTGTTTATTTCCTCGGATCCTGATGCCGTTTTTAGAAGAAGGGGTGATTGGACGTGCTGTGAAAAACCAAAACGCCCACATCGTCTTACACGACCTGTTTGATGATGCTTTGCCATCTGGACGCCACAAACGCCAAGTCGACGATTATCCTTATGGTGGCGGTGCAGGCATGATCTTGCGGCCAGAACCAATTGCTGCCGTTATCGATCGCCTTCAATCCGAACGGACCTACGATGAAATTATCTACCTCACTGCTGACGGCCAAACTTTTACCCAATCCATCGCCAACGAGTTATCCTTGCATCAAAACCTCATTCTATTATGCGGGCGCTACAAGGGTATCGACCAACGCATCCGAGACATCTATGTTACCCGAGAATTATCCATTGGCGACTACGTCATCTCGGGCGGAGAGTTGGCTGCAGCTGTGGTGGTTGATACCATTGTTCGGTTGCTACCCGGCGTGCTGGGGAACGAGAGTGCAGCCTTGATGGATTCTTTCCAAGATGCCTTATTGGATCCGCCATGGTACACCCGTCCGGTTGAATTCAGAGGACATCGCGTTCCCGATATACTTCTTTGCGGTGATCATAAAGCCATTGAACAATGGCGCTTTCAACAAGCCATGGAAAAAACCCGTAAGCGGCGCCCCGATCTCTGGGAAAAGTGGCAAACAACCACCAAAGGCTTTCATCAAAAATCCTTAAATCCAAATCATCATGCTTGATCAAATCAAATCGATGCTTATGCAAAAGGTGGCAGGCGAACTCTCAGAACGATTTGGCCTGTCTGAATCTATGATTCAAACCGTGGTGAACCAAGTGATGGAAATCGCTGCGGGCATGCTGACCAACAACAGTTCTCAAAGTGGTGGCATCGCCGGCCTCATGTCGATGGGACAACAGCTCTTGGGGGGCAGTAGTAATGAAATGCTTGGTTCGATTGTTAACGCCCTGAAAAGTCAGCTTCCCAGCAAACTGACAGAAACCGGACAGTTCGACAATGATACCGCTTCGAAAATTGCTGATAGTGTTATCCCTCAAGTGAAAGACCTCATAAGTAATTTGACGGGTGAGGACAACAATGGCGGCGACGGAATCATAGGCAAGTTAGGAGGGCTAATCGGATAACGCATTTTATTTGATCCATCGGTTGGCTGCATCAATGTATGCCAAGACTTCTTCATCACTTACTTGGGGAAAGTCCACATACCACAGGCCAACGGCATGAAACTTGTCCGGTTGTTCAAGGCATAATAGTCTATCGACGTATCCTTCCATCATCTCAAACGATCCCGGTGCACATACAGGCACGGCCAGAATGGTATGTTTTGCCCCCATCCGACGTACTGACTCTACTGCAGCTTGGGCAGTAATCCCAGTAGCCAACCCGTCGTCCACGACAACTACCGTTACTCCTTGAAGATTTGGCAAGGGACGGTTGCCACGATATACATGCTCCCGTCGGGTTAACTCCAAGGCTTCCTTTTGTCGAAGGCGCTCTAATTCGGTAGGGGAAAGATTGAGGGCATTCACCAGGGACTCGTTCCATAAAGTAACTCCTCCCTGACTGATTGCTCCAATACCTAACTCCGGATTATTAGGGGCTCCGATTTTACGGGCTACTATGGCATCCAACGGGGCTTTCAGCGCCTTAGCTACTCCATAGGCAACAACTACTCCTCCCCTCGGAATACCCATCACCCAAACTGGCTGTTCCAATGCATATTGTTGGAGGGTTGCCCCCAACAATTCACCGGCTTCCAGCCGATTACGGAACCGCCGCTGCATCTCATTAGTTGATTATCTACTCAATGACCATTCTTCCACCCACTTGTAAACCGCATTGTTTCGATAGTACAGCGTATCAATACGTTCCCATCGAAGTTCATTGCCAGACCACTCCAAGATAGTGCATTTGGCAGGTGCCATACCAAAGGCTTTCGTCCAGCGTCCGGCATCAATTAGCAACATCGTTTGGTTTTCTTCTTTGGTGGTATTCCATTCAAATGATTCCACTTTTTCCCCCATATAGTTGATGCTCAAGTCATAACTACCCTTACCGCCTTTTGCAAACGTAATAGTCCCGGTTACTGTAGGACGATTGATATCACTAAACTGGTCATTCACATAAAGTTTTCGCTCAATTTTGTTCAGTGTCCAAGTCCCACGCAACGTACGTTCCAACTTAGTTCCACAACCGACCATAAGCAAAAGCAAAGAAAGACCCATCGGTACTGCAAATTGTCGCATAAGAAGTAGACATGTTTTATACAAAAATAAAACAATTTAGCTGAACCCACCAACGCGTCCCCCACAAATTCCTATTATCAGTATCACTTCCTATGAAATACGTGAAACATTCCAAATTTGCATCATTCAAACTTTGCATCTGTCGATGTCCCTTCACGTAACCTATTATTTCTCCTGGCCTGCACCCCAAACGCACCTTCTTCATGTGGATGCTGATATTAGCAACGTCGAAGGCCAGTTTTTGGACTTTCAACTTCCTGCCTGGCGACCCGGTCGGTATGAATTGGGGCGATTCGAGCGCCATCTCAAATACGTTCGATTCGTTGATGAACATGGCAACGAAATCCAATATGAAAAAATCAGTCGCAATTGTTGGCGGGTATTTCCAGAAGGGCGTCCCCGCTTTCGCATTCAATATGCGTATTATGCTGCCGAGCTCAACGCAGGTGCGACCTATATCGATGACCAAATGGTCTTGATCAATTTCGTGAATTGTTGTTTATACCCGACCAATACGGACGCTCAATTCACCGTTCGTCTAAATGGTGCCGAAGGGCTCCGTGTAGCAACCCCCTTGCCCCCTACTGCTCGCCCTTTTGAATACACTGCGCGCAACTATGATCACCTCTTTGATAACTTCCTCATTGCTTCCTCCACCCTCCATCATCATTCATTCTACCATCGGGGGCTGGAAGTACACTTATGGATGCAGGGTCCCGTAAATCCAGCATATTATCAAATCGAAGCAGACTTTTCCCGTTTTATGGATGAAGCGTTGGCAATCTTCGGGTCGTATCCAGTCCAGCAGTATCATTTTCTTTATATTTTCCCGACCTATCGCAAATATCATGGAGTCGAACATCAGGAAGGAACCGTCATTGTGCTGGGACCTCCCCACCAAATTTTTCAGCGACGAATTGGTGATCGTTTCTACACCTACAAGCAGTTATTAGGAATTAGTGCCCATGAATTTTTTCATTTGTGGAATGTGAAAGCCATTCGCCCCAAGGAGCTTTATCCCATTGATTATTCCAAAGAAAATTACAGCCGATTGGGATTTTTCCTGGAGGGTGTTACTACTTATTATGGTGAACTGTTGCTCTTGCGGAGTGGTTTGCTTACCTTTCCAAGCTGGGCAAAAGATCTGTCGCGAATTCTCAATACGTTTTTCGCCAACTATGGGCGCTTCAACAAAACGTTAGCGGAGTCGTCCTTTGACCTTTGGGTCAACGGCTATCAGCGGCATATTCCCCATCATGCCACATCTATCTACACCCATGGGGCATTGGTAGCTTTTCTGATCGATATTCGTCTACGTCAGGCCAGTGATGGGAAATATTCATTGGATACCCTCATGCGTCATCTATATGAACGTTATGCCCAACGCGGGCAAGGCTTCCCACTTGAAGCCCTGGAATCGTATTTACAAAGTTACGGGGGAGCAAGTGCCGTTAACATCCTTCATGACTATGTATTTGGAATGCGAGATATTGAGCCGGCATTGGCCGATGCTTTCAAGGCAATTGGCGTCATTCTCAAAAAAGAAGGCCTGACCA
>CAYVLB010000079.1:0-4472 GCA_964452325.1 uncultured Sphingobacteriales bacterium
AATTGCGCTATTCTACTTCTCCAGTCGATCAGCTGGTTGAACAGGGGATCTCGTTGTTGGTCAATATTGCAGCATCGCCGTTTTCGGTAGCCCACGAGGAGGTTCGCCATGAAGTACTACGGCGAAATGCCCGTCGTTATGGATTATCAATTGTGTATGTTAATCAAGTGGGGGGGCAAACCCACCTTCTTTTTGATGGAGGAACTCGCGTCCTGAATCCAATGGGATTAATTACCGCGCAAGCCTCTCCGTTTGAGGAATGTCTGTTGTGGGTTGAGAAGTCGGGTATGGAATGGCATGGTGTCCGTACTTCTTATCCCCAGTATGTCGGTGAACGTATCCGCAGGGCTCTTATCATGGCTATTAGAGATTATTTCCAGAAATTAGGCCTACGTCGACGGGCGGTGCTTGGAATCAGTGGTGGGATTGATTCTGCGGTGGTATTGGCACTGGCCGTGGAAGCCTTGGGCAAGGAAGCAGTCTTTCCTATTTTCCTTCCTTCCCGTTATACTTCGCCCTTGACGCATCGGTTAGTTGCCGATCTGCATCAACGCATTGGGATGCCGTACGAAACGGTTGCGATTGATGAACATTTTCAGGGTATGCTTGATCACTTGCGCAAGCAATGGGGTAACCTGCCGTACGATGTTACCGAGGAAAATATTCAAGCCCGCCTTCGTCAGACACTGATTATGGCCTATGCAAACAAGGAAAAGGGGGTGATGTTGAATACTTCCAATAAGAGTGAGTTAGCAGTGGGATATGGTACCTTATATGGTGATTTGGCAGGAGGCATCTCGGTGATTGGAGATGTATGGAAAACTCAAGTTTACGAAGTGGCACAGGCGATTAATCACAATCACAACTGGATTCCCCATGCAATTATGGAGCGTCCTCCTTCTGCAGAACTCAAGCCAGATCAACGTGATTCGGATGTTTTGCCGCCCTATGAGGTGTTGGATCCTATCTTAAAGTTATTGGTGGAAGAGGAACAATCGTATAAGGCGATTATTTCCCGTGGGTTTGATGCTGACCTTGTCCGTCGTGTGGCACGAATGCTGTGGCGGGCTGAACACAAACGGTATCAGTTTCCCAATGTTTTTCGGGTCTCTAAGCGCGCATTTGGGTATGGTCGTCGAATTCCCATTGTTGCGAGATGGGAGTGAACACAACGCATATGCCTATTCAAGCACCATCCCCAGGTCGGTAATTTTAATCAAGCGTCCTTCTTGCCAGCAGATTTCATACTTCCGCTGGGTAATGCCAGCTGTTGCTCGGATGTGATGGCAGGTAATCCCGTTTGGTTGTGTGAAGGTATCTTCTACAATGGGATTTGTTACAAGGAATATAGTTAGGTCGTCAGATATGATCGAGCTATCACCATACTTAGCAACAGCTGCTGCTAATGCGCCTTCTTCGCCACTAAATGCTTCTTGAAGAAAGTCCATTAGGGGAGGAGAATTAGCAGATTGTTCCTTGCATCCTCTCATCACACCGAGGACGCCCATTGCTGCCAATAACATGCTTCCCCATACGGCAATCTGCAACAACTTCTTATTAACGCCCCAATCGGAACCCATATTGGAAGTAGACCGTTAATGCCTGTGTGGAGATTTTGTAGGGGTCTAAGACGAGCCGTCCCTGGTCGTCATACGAGACTTTCGAGAAAAAGTAATTGTTAATGTTAATCATGCCCACTTCAGCCCGTATCCCTACTGTTATTGATGTTGCTTTGTTGATTTGATTAAAGAATTCCATTCCTGCAATAATTCCTGCATCGTATGGTTTGAAGGAATTGCGTTCTTTGTTGTCGGGATACGTGATGGGCTTGGAAAGATCTCGGGTGGAGTCGGCATCTTCAAACAAATCCTGGAACAGTTGAAAGTCTTTTCGGGCCTTCTCCATGTCAGTAAATTCATAGACCTTACCCTGCGAATAGATAGTTACTTTTTGGGCCACTTTCGACGACATATATTTCCCTCCGATCATGTATCCACCGTACCCACCCAATATCAGACGAATGGCTGTTTTTTGGTAAAGCGGATCATAGGGGATGACTGGTTCGGGTCCAACATCAAAACGAACTTTGAATAGGATGGGTAGGGTTGCATAGGTAAAGTTGTATTTGCCACTTACCCGAGATCGGGTTACTACCGTATCGTCAAAGAGATGGGTAATTTCTTCATCATATAAGAACGAGGCTCCCTTGTTGGCGTATCGGGCTCCTATTCCCAGGGCGAGGCTGTGTCCGAATTCGATTTCAGCTCCCCCTGTAGGTCCGATTTTCCACCAATTGCCATATACCTGATCGTCTGGGTCGCTCAGGTTGTTAGCCATTCCTCCCAGTTCGACGCTAAGAATCTGGGCATTGAGAATCAGGGGAGCTATCCAGGTGAATAATGCGAGCTTTTTCATGGAAATTGATGCTTTTATTCTGCTTCAACCGGTTTAGTGGGACCTACGCGGACCATTGCACATCGGAATCCAATCGTTGAGGATGCGGCATTTTGATCGAGAAAACGACGTACTCCGGGGCTGAGGTAGTATGCCCGGTCATTCCATGATCCGCCTTTGTATACGCGGGCTTCATTGCTGATTAGGGTAGATACGCCGTAATCGTACTTCTGCATTCCATTGTTATATTCCATGGGGTCTTTCGCTCCTCGGTTATCAGCTTTTTTGTAGTTGAGGCGGCCTGCGTTTTCTTCGACCGTCACTTCTCGGTATCGAAGGCGTCCCAAGCTATCTTTTTCAGCAATGAATCCGTCTTCATCGGTTTCAACCACTTTATAGATATTCCCCCGGTAGGGGTTATAATCGGTGACATCCTCGAGGGTCAGGGGGCGATATACGTCCATTACCCATTCTGAAACGTTTCCACTCATATTATAAAGTCCGAAATCGTTGGGCCAATAGGAACGTACCGGTGCGGTGATCATAGCAGCATCGTTGAGTTCGCTAGCCACCCCCATTAAGTCGCCACGTCCTCGCCGAAAGTTGGCCAGCATCTTACCCCGATGACGTCCTTCTCTTTGGCGAACCGATAGACCTGACCAAGAATAGACGCGTCGTTGATTGACGTTTTCGAAGACGGCCTCTCCTGTCAATGCCAAGGCTGCATATTCCCATTCTGCTTCGGTAGGCAGGCGATAATCCGGCAGTAGAATTCCGTCTTCCATGCGGATTCGTCGTGTTTTTTCACCTTTGAGGTAGCTTTTCTTTGGCTTGCGCACCAAAGGTTCGTATTGTCCTGCCAGATATGCTTCGGTGTTGAAGTTGTCTTCGTTGACTTGGTCGGGATTGGGTTTTATGTATTTATCGCGAATGAGAATCATTTCATTTACTCGGTCGGTTCTCCATGCGGCATAATTGGAGGCTTGTACCCAACTGACACCCACCACGGGATAATCATGGTAGGCAGGGTGGCGTAAATAGTACTTGACGTATGGCTCGTTGTATGCCAGCGGATCTCGCCATGCTAAGGTATCAGGTAATGCATCTTTATATACTTCTGGGTAGTCTACAAATACTCGGCGCAGCCACCATAAATACTCTAAGTAATCGATATTGGCCACTTCTGTTTCGTCGATGTAGAACGAGGATACGGTGACGCGGCGGGGGTAGGCATTATTTTCGTAGAGGACGTCTTGTTCTACTTGTCCCATGGTGAAAGTCCCCCCTTTGACGAGTACCAGATTCGGGCCAGTTTCTTGTTCTTTGTATTCGTGTCGTTCGAATCCACCCCATTTGGGGTCGTTATAGACCCATCCTGTAGTTCTTGAGCGTTCTTTTCCGCCACATCCAGTCAGGAAAAAAGCTCCCGCTACTATGGAAATTCCGATTGCAATGTTTTTCATTCGACAGTCCTTTATGAGGCCGGGCAAATATAGCATTTTGTCAAAGTTTTGGGCAGGGGATATCTTTCCAGGGTTTGCGTTTGGGTGTCCGAATCCGCTTGGGAAGTTCGATAATAATAGATGCTTCGTGGGCACCATTGACAGCCAGGCGGGCATTTGACATTGTGATGTCGTAGCTGTATCCGATTTGAACTGGCTCACGGCGTAAGCCTACCTGCAAGATAAGGGCATCACCATTGGGGTCGGTTTGACGTTACCATGCCCCCACCGTGAAGAAATTTTGGACGTAGTAAAGCCCTACCAGGGATTGGAGGAAGCGGTGTTGCATGTGCACTACAAGATTGGGAGAGAGGAAGCGCGAGGGCTGTTTTTTTCGGTCCAACGGGATCACTCCGCCGGCGTTTAGCGTATATCGTCGCGGAAGCTGTGAGTTGGGATTACCTAGGAATGAGAATGGTGGTTGTGAAATATGGCTTACCGATCCGCCAATGTAGTAGCGTGAGGAATAGAATAAAAGGCCTGCATCGAAGTCGGGTTGAATGTTGGTTCGTTCGACACATCGACATGGCAGGGCTTCTTGGGTTTCGTAAATGAAGCCATAGACAGGATGAATTT
>CAYVLB010000079.1:4482-9231 GCA_964452325.1 uncultured Sphingobacteriales bacterium
GGTCACCAAACAAAAGTTTTCTAAAGTCGATACTTCGTTGAAATGCGGAAGCTTTAACGCCTAACAACATGCCCATCTCGGTGTTGAGTGGAAGGTAATAGGAATACATCAGGGATATCTGCTGAAGGGTTACATTCGCATCGCCAGCTTTATCATACAGCATTTGAACGCCAATGCCTCCACCGATTCGGTCGATATATTGGTCGAACGATGCTGAGTAGGTAACATACCCTGCTGGTAATGAGGACCACTGGTTACGATAGTTTAGGATTACCCTTCCTTTGCCGTCGGTTGCCGTTCCCGCAAAGGCGGGATTATGATATAAGGGGTTGGCGAAAAACTGTGAAAAGTGGGGGTCTTGCCCATATGCCATTCCTGTAAGCAGGACCGCGACAAGTCCAGAAGTTAACGGACGCATCGAAATTCAATTTAATGGCCACAATAATAAGGTTTTCTTGTGAAACAGTGCCAATAATCCCAAAAGGGAAGCTGTTATACAACCTCCCTTTTGGGCACACATTAATAAGGAAATGATAGATTAATCGTCGTGAATTAGCAGCCCAATGCCAAAGCCCAGCATTCGGATATCGGGAATTCCGCCAGTGGTTTTATAGATTGGAGTCAGGGAATATTTGGCAAATCCGTAGAAACCTTCATATCCGATGCGGAATCGGGCATTGATGAGAAGGGAAGTGAGGGCGAAGTCTCGACGATCCCGGATGGAAAGGTCCATTCGACGTTTTTTTTCTTCTTGAGTAATCGAATAATAAGCTGATGACTTGGTTAGAAATCCTGCTTCGGCCCCTAAAGCCACGTAGAAGTCGTTTTTACGGATAGGTCGGAGGTAGATCATTAAGGGGGATCCCCAGTACGTTCCTTTTAGTTTGACCACATCAAAAGCAGTGTCAGATATTCGATACTCCAAGCGATGGGGATTGGGCAATAGTTGAATGTTATGCTCCAGGTGATACGTTTCGAATCGGGCTGTTACGCCAAGGGTTATTTTCAGGTGATAGGTAGGTACGATGGATAGGGTGAGTATATCAAAAGCAGAAGTGGAAGTACTACGGGGGAATGTAATAGAATGGGGGCCATTGTAGGATAAAGAACCGTTATGCATGCCGGTTCCTTTCCCCAATTCAAGCGAGGATATCCAGTCAAAGTGCACGACCTTACGGTATTTTTTGCCCTTACCGTCTGATGATATATTGACGGATAGGGGTAGTGTATTTGTGGAGTCTGCATTTGGTTTTTGTGTCATGTTGTTCGTAGCAGTTTGGGAAGGGGTGTGGGTGATGGGCGAGTCGATTTTTGCCAATTGGCGTTCGTAAGTGCGCATTTGTTGTTCAAAAAGTTGGGAGCGTTGTTCGATAAGCTGTTGTAAGCTGTCTCGTTTTATGTTGGGTGCAGTGAGCATTTCCATATTCCACTGGATGATATCGGTTGCGTAGCTGGTTGCTATCTTTCTGGCCTCTTTCCATGCGTCATTAACGGATGGTTCATTAGGTGCTTTTTGCGATTTAAGGTTTGTTGGCGCCCCGAGTATAAGCAATACCGCTGTTAGTATTTTCATGGCATTTATGATTTTTAGTGGTTGTTTGAGGTGTTCGGTGTAAGTTGGGCCATAATGACCTGGTTCAGTTTGATCATGGCATATGGGAACCAATATTTAGGCTTGAGGGTGCGTGCGGTGATCTTCACATGTTGTTTTTTCCACTGAATCTCCGCATGGTAGTGTTGTTGGTATGGGGTATTTTGTTTTTTGAACGTGATGTTGACAATGGGAAGGTGTTGGGAGAGGTAGGGGCGGGATGGGGTAGTGGAATGCACTTGGAAATGGGTGGGGCTGGTTTTGGGAGGTGTGGGCGATATGGGTTGCCACTGGGTAGTCCGAGTGGGCAGCAGTTCGAGTGGGTTTGACAATCGTTCTTGGGGGGATGTGGTGGGAGGTTCTAGGGATATTGGCGTTGTGTGGGGTGAAGGCGACGGGGGGAGGAGTGATGCAGGGGATTGATCTATGATAGATGCGATGGGCAATGGAGGAAGATATTCTGCTTGATTGGTAGGCAATTTTGGGTCTGCGGTATGTTTGGCTTGAGCGGATTGGGGCATGGGACGGGTCCACCATAGGTAGTATCCAATCCATAGTCCACATAGTATACCTATGATAAATAGGGCAGCCATTCGCCCCCAGCTCAGTATACCCATTGTCAGTAAAGGCGGGGACGCTGCTTTTTTGAGTTTTGCTTTATGGGGGTAGGAGGGGGGGGGAGAAGGGGGGAGTTGGGTTCGTTTCCATGATTCAACTTCGGCACGGCTGGACGGAGAGTTCGCAATTATTTTTTCCACTTCTGCTGCCTCTTTGGGACTGAGGTTGCCCTCTATGTAGTCAAAGAGGAGCATTTCCCACCGGCTTTCTGATTCCATTTGTTGTTTCATCATTGTATGTTTGAGATGTCAACGAGGAGTTCTTTCATCTTTTTTCGTGCGCGGAACAGGTATACCTTCACTTGGCTTGCTGATAATCCAGTGATTGCTCCAATTTCACGGTAGGAGTATCCTTCCCAGTCTCGGAGCATGATCACTGCCTTCTGTGGAGGAGGTAGCTGGTGAAGTGCCCGTTCGATTACTTCTCGGATGTCAGGTTGGGGGTCTTCATAGGATGTTTGGATGTCGCTGACGACATCGAGCCCGGTCCATCGTTGCTGATAGCGATATATATCGATAAATTTCCGATACAATACTTGAAATAAGTAAGGTTTGGCTTTTTCAACAGGTACTTTATTTCGGTGTTCCCACATAGTGGCAAAGGCTTCTTGTACGAGGTCCTCGGCGGTGATCTGGTTTTTACATAGTTTGAGGGCAAATCGAAACAGGTGATCTGCCCATTGTTCCACAGCGTGATTATATTCGCTGGTGTTCACAGCCTTTGGGCATTGGCGGTTGTAGAACGAATAGGAAAAGGATAAGTTACAGTAGCAGTATTATCGTTCGAAGTATACAGTCTCGAAAGGTAGTCGGAAGCGGGGGCCGTATATGCCATTGGGGGCTCGTTTTCCGCAGGCAACAATACAGTTGATTTCGGCACCTTTTGGTAGGGCAAGTGCTTGGCGAACGCGCGCGCTATCAAATCCGCCAATGGGGCAGGTGTCGTAGCCTTCGGAAGCCCTTGGCAGCATGAATGTTTGCACTGCTAACCCGACGCTATGGTGTGCGGCGATTCGAATATCGCATGGGCGTACTTCTCGGAACACTGGTTTTTTGCGTCCTTTCCATTTCACGATGAGCGCTTTAAGCCATCCCAGCCATTGGTAGTGTCGGAAAAGGGCAGGTAAGATCTTCTGATAATACATAAGGGCACTGCGCTGGGTGGGTGTTAACCGGTCGCGCGAAGCATGGCCAAAGTGCGCGGTAAGGAATTCGATATTTGCTTGAATCCGTTCACGCCACAAATCTAAACGTGTTACAAAGACAATTAGCTCATTGGCGGTCCGGGCTGCTGGCTGGCTGAAACATGCTTCGTTAAGTCGGTTTCGTACATTGGGAGAAACAATCCGATAAAATTCCCATAACTGTAGGTTGCTACTGGAGGGGGCGAGTGTAGCCCGTTGAAGGCATCGAATCACAACTTGTGGATCGTACGGTGCTTGGGGGTCAAATACGCGGACAGCCCGTCGGAAGTTTACGATGGAATTAAAGTCGGACATTGGATTTGGCTGTTGTCGACGTGGTTGGTATTGCAAATCCTGGGCAATCACATTTTTTGCGGCTTTGGCATGCAAATAGCGATAAGAAGATAATCGTTCCTGCTACGATCCTTATACTTTTTCGTTTGAAGCGTAGTAGTTTCCCTACAAGCGTCGTTGTCCCCATTTTGATTAGAAATTAGTTGTTATGGAAAATTTGAGTCCCCGAAAGCTGGGTTCGACACGACATACTCCTCCCGAGCATACCACACCACCGATTTGCCGGGCATATTCCACTCCAGCGCGGAGCTGCCCTTTTCGGTAGAATATGTATGCTGAATAATAGTGCACTTTTTTTGCTGTTTTCAATGGTTTGAGGTTATACATATCGGAGAGGCCGATGGAGATGCCCATTTTTCGATGGTTATATTCGATAAGTCCGTAGACAAGGTCGCCGTAATCTTGTTGGCTATACAAATATTGGAGTTCGAGTTTGAGGGAGCGTCGGGTATCGAAACGGAGGTTCCAGTCCATGAAGGGTACCCATGTTTCCACCATAGGCACCCCTGGCTTCACTTCATAAATTCGTTGATTATACTGACGAAATTGAATACCGATAATGCTTTTGACGGATCGGCTCCATTTACGTTTGTGATGGAGATAGGCTTCGGTATAGAGGGGGGTATGATTGGGTAGTCGGATGTAGCTGGCATTTATCAAGAGATAGTCTTTGGCGGTGGGAGAGAGTGAAATTTCAGCTTGCAGACCTTCTTCTCCTGTTAGGACGGATGATATTGCATATCGTGCCACCAACCGGTAAGAATGTTCTCGTGCTAACGGGGGTTGATATACTAACAGCCCGTCCAAGAGTTGGTCGAATGGGGAGGTGCGAATTTCCATTTGGTGGGTTTTCCGTGCTTGTAGGGTTACCCCCATTCCGCTAGTAGAATAAGATATGGTTTGATAGATGGAATATCCCGATGTCAAGAACATGCTATCTCTAAATATGGAGTAACTTACGTCGGGGGTTTTGTAGGCTCCTTCGGTATAGAAGTTCCAGTTT
>CAYVLB010000080.1:0-9210 GCA_964452325.1 uncultured Sphingobacteriales bacterium
CGCCGAACAAAAATATCAGGCACTTGAAAAATATGCCCGCAACCCGAACACAATGGCGGCCAAGGGAAAACTGGATCCCGTGATCGGACGCGATGAGGAAATTCGTAGCGAGTTACATATCCTTTCACGACGCACGAAAAATAATCCTGTGCTGGTGGGTGACCCCGGCGTGGGTAAAACCGCCATCGTCGAAGGCATCGCCCGGCGCATTGTCGATGGCGATGTGCCCGAAAACATGAAAGAAAAGGTCATCTATGCCTTGGATATGGGGGCATTGATGGCAGGTGCTAAATATCGAGGAGAATTTGAAGAACGCCTCAAAGCAGTGGTCAAGGAAGTGAGCAGCTCGGACGGACAAATCATCCTCTTCATTGATGAGATCCATACATTGATAGGTGCTGGCGGCGGAGGCGAAGGAGCCATGGATGCAGCTAATATTCTGAAACCTGCCTTGGCACGAGGTGAGTTGAGGGCTATTGGTGCCACCACGCTGGATGAGTTCCAAAAGTATTTTGAAAAAGACAAAGCCCTCGAACGCCGATTTCAAAAAGTGATGATCGATGAGCCTCTGCCTGAAAATGCCATCTCAATCTTGCGTGGACTCAAAGAACGATATGAAACCTACCACAAAGTCAAAATCAAAGATGAGGCCCTCGTAGCAGCTGTTGAATTATCCCATCGATACATCACAGACCGATTCTTGCCCGACAAAGCCATTGACCTTATTGATGAAGCTGCTGCCAAGCTGCGGCTCGAAATCGATTCCATGCCGGAAGAACTCGATGAGCTGGACCGCCGAATCCGACAGCTCGAAATCGAACGGGAAGCCCTGAAAAGAGAAGGCGACTCCGCAAAACTTAAAGAACTCCAGCTAAAGCTGTCCGAAGTCCAAGAAAAATTCACCGAACTAAAAGCCCAATGGGAACTGGAACGAAGTATCCTCCGAAAAATCCAGGAAATTAAAACGCAAATCGAACAACTTAAACTCCAAGCAGAACGAGCTGAACGGGAAGGACTCTTTAGCAAGGTTGCTGAAATTCGATATGGCCAAATCCCCCGCCTACAACAACAGCTTGAAGAACAAGAAGAAAAACTACATCGAATCCACCAAGAAAAAGGTGCATTGCTTAAGCTGGAAGTCGATGCAGGAGATATCGCCGAAATCGTCTCTAAGTGGACCGGTATCCCAGTACACCGAATGCTGGAAAGCGAACGAGAAAAACTCCTCCGACTGGAAAACGAACTCCATAAACGAGTAGTAGGACAGGAAGAAGCCGTTCGGGCAGTGGCCAATGCCATTCGGAGAAGCCGGGCAGGATTGCAGGATCCCAACCGACCCATCGGATCATTTATCTTTTTAGGTACAACCGGTGTGGGAAAAACCGAACTGGCACGGGCCTTGGCAGACCTACTCTTCAATGACGAGCACGCCATGGTACGCATTGATATGAGTGAATATCAAGAACGACACTCCGTATCCAGACTAATCGGCGCACCTCCTGGATACGTCGGCTACGAAGAAGGAGGACAACTCACCGAGGCTGTGCGACGTAAACCCTACTCAGTGATCCTGCTCGACGAAATCGAGAAAGCACATCCCGATGTCTTTAATATCCTTCTCCAAGTATTGGATGACGGCCGACTTACGGACAACAAAGGCAGAACCGTCAACTTCAAGAATGCCATCATTATCATGACTTCTAACTTGGGATCGGAAATTATTCGTGCCAACTTCGAAAACATCTCCGAAGCCGAGGTAGAACCGGTAATAGAACGTACCAGGCGAGAAGTATTTGATCTGTTGAAAAAAACCATCCGGCCCGAATTCCTTAATCGCGTGGATGAAATTATTATGTTTAAACCCCTCTTGAAACCTGAAATCCGAGAAATTGTAAAGCTCCAGCTCAATAAACTCCAACACATGCTATCCCAAAATAACATACAACTCGAGGCAACCGATGCCGCACTTGACCGTTTGGCAGACTTAGGATATCAACCAGAATTTGGCGCCCGTCCCCTCAAGCGCGTCATTCAGCGATACATCGTCGACGAATTGGCGCGCCAAATTTTAGCAGGAACAGTTACTTCCGACTCTGTCATTGTCCTGGATGTGGATCCAGATGGCAACTTCGTTTTTCATAATCGCCCCGCTGAAATGTCTTCCCCAACAACCGTAGAAGACGTCGAAGCTGAAGACGTATCCTAACCACCATCCCCCAATATAGAGTAAAAGCAGTCGCCTTCCATGACAAACGCATCATGGAAGGCGATTTTTTAGTTTTTTTAGAAAGTATTAAGTTTGCATAGCAAGATAAATTACTTTCACCATGAGTGTAATGAAGGTTATTGAGCTAATGGCTGAATCCGACAAAAGCTGGGAAGACGCTACCCGTAAAGCCATTCAAAAAGCCGCCCAAACAGTTAAGAATATTCGTTCAGCTTATGTCAAAGATCATAGCGTTACCATCAAAAATGGCGATATCGCAACCTATCGGGTAACACTAAAGGTTACTTTTGAGGTAAGCTAATTTCCCAATAGTTGCCGGATAGTAACCCACTATCCGGAATAGTGGTTAAAGCGCCAAACGAACAGAAAGGGGGGAGGTATATCACGTGAGGTGCCTGGATTGATGGGTAAAGTCTAAATTGTTGTATTCGTGTCTATATAGGGATATTCTCTAAATAGGAGGCCAAATGGCGGGCAGGGCAAAGCGGTTGTAATTTTGTCATGCTTTAATCAAAACAAGTCAGCTATGAACAACCGCCCAATGCCGAGTGATCAGCCATTTCGCCCTAGGGGGGCTATATTCTTCTTTGGAATGCTGTTGGTCTTATTGATAGTCATTTGGGGATTCTTCTATCTTCTTTCAATAGCACGAGCGTAGCCATTTTCAAAGTAACGCATTATGGAAAAGTACGAAAAAAACGTCATAGTAGCAGGCTTGATCTTAATGGCCATCTTTTTGGGGGCGATTCTTTATTCATCCAAAGTGATGGGAGATGACTTGCCGGAATGTTTACCGCCAGACAACCTCTATGACAAAGGGGAGGTTTCCCAACTGAATGAAAACACTTATCAAATCAAATACTTGGCACGCATGTGGCATTTTGAACCGCAAGTAGTGGAAATCCCAGCGGGAAGTGAAGTCGATATTTTCCTCACCTCCGCCGATGTGGTTCATGGAATGAGTGTGGAAAATACCACCATCAATATGATGGCGGTGCATGGAACCCTCAACAAACTCACCTACAAGTTTGACAAGCCAGGCCTTTACCGAGTCTTTTGTCATGAGTATTGCGGAACAGGCCATCAAAATATGGCCGCTTTCATCATCGTAAAATAACAAGTGCCATGCTGAGCTCATCAAATCGAAAAATTGTCCTACTGGAAATCATTATTCCCATCACCTTATTGGTATTGGGTGTGTGGCAAGGTCTCCTTCAAACCCTGATGCGATCAGGAATTATTAGTGACACCGCTTTCGGGCTTGAGTATTATCAAGGCCTCACCTTACACGGTGTCGTCAATGCCATTGTGCTGACAACGTTTTTTGGGGTGGCCTTTGGCAACGTTGTAATGGAATACTACCTTAAGCGAACCCTAAATCCCACGGTCAACTGGCTATCATTTGGGATGATGCTGGTGGGGACCTTATTAGCGGCATTTGCTATCCTGACTGGACAAGCAAACGTGCTATACACCTTCTATGCACCGATGGTAGCTCACTGGACTTTTTATGTAGGAGCCACACTTCTAATTATAGGGTCATGGGTGGCTTTCTTCAACTGGATTGCCCCCCTAAATGCCTGGAGCAAAGAGAACCCAGGGCAGAAAAAGCCCCTGGCAGTGCTGGGTATGATGGCAACCTTTATCATTTGGTTCATTGCTACGTTGCCAGTCGCTGTGGATGTGCTGTTCCTCCAACTTCCTCAAGCACTGGGAATTGCGCCAACGATTAATGTGTCATTTTCACGGGTACTATTCTGGTTTTTCGGCCACCCATTGGTGTATTTCTGGTTGCTCCCAGCATATGTGATGTATTATGTGATGTTGCCTAAGCTGGCAGGAGGAAAACTCTATTCCGATTTTGCCGGACGGGTTGTGTTTTTTCTGTTTGTACTTTTCTCGATTCCCGTGGGGCTGCATCACCAATACACCGAGCCGGGCTATGAGCGAAGCTTCAAACTCCTACATGGCATTTTCACATTTATGGTAGCAATCCCCAGCCTGCTGACGGCATTTACCGTAGCAGCTTCACTGGAGCATGGTGCCCGCAAACGGGGAAGCCAGGGCTTGGTTAGCTGGATGTTTAACCAACCCTTTTTCTCTGCAAACAATTGGCTCTTTGCCTACCTCATCGTAGGATTGATCATCTTTATCTTGGGAGGAATCGGTGGCGTGGTGAATGCCTCTTACAATATCAATAAAGTGGTGCATAATACGTCGTGGATTCCAGGTCATTTTCACTTAACCGTAGGCGGCCCAGTATTATTGGCCATCCTCGGAATGTCCTTGTTCTTGATGTCTCAGCTCACCGGCAAAGAAGTACGCTATAAAGGATTGGCTGTGGCAGTACCGTGGCTGTGGTTTTTTGGTATGCACTTTATGTCGTTGGGCCAAAAATGGGAAGGCATTCTCGGAGCCCCACGCCGAACCAATATGGGGTTGAGTTATCTCAATCCTGATTCGCCCCTTTTCAATGCAGATTGGGTGCTACCTGCCCATATGGTAGCCATCGGAGGAATCCTACTCTTTACTACGGCGCTTATCTATTTCTTTGTTTTTTATAGTACTCTGGCCGCACCAGCCACCCGGTCTGCCCACTTGGAATTGCCTACCAGTGAAGCATTGCATGATGAACCTGCTGGGTGGGTAGATAAACTCAAAATATGGGTGATAGTAGCAGTAGTGATTATTGCAGTAGCCTACGTATTGCCCATCAAACAATCCTTCGACAATACCGCGCATCAAACACCGCCATATAAACCTGAAAACCCTGTGCCAGTACAAATAGAAACAGGCCAATGACCCGACAAAAGCAGAAAAGGGAAATTCATATTGGCTATTTGGTAGGGGCATTAGTTGCCCCCTTCGTACTATTCGGTGTGTATTTGTGGTGGACCGCATCGCGTCCCGAACTGCCCGTCTATAGTGAATCACTATACCAAAACGATGACTTTCGAAAAGTAAGGCTATGGAATCAACACAACCAGCAGCAACGTCTGGTGGATGCCTGGAAGGGAAAGGTGGTCTTGGTGAATTTCTTCTTTACGCATTGTGCCAATATTTGTCCACCAATGATGAATAATCTCAAAACCCGCGTCGCACCAGAATTGATAGACCATACCGACCTTCAAATGGCCTCGATTAGTGTCGACTATCGACGCGACTCCGTGCCCCGTTTGCAAGAATATGCACACATGATGGGCATCGACCAATTCTCCCATTGGATGCTTTACACCGCACCCGATAAAACCACCCATCTATTGGCTCGCAATGCTTTTAAAACCGCAGTTAGTGAAATTGATAGCGGTATTAACTTTATCCATTCCGGCCTTATCATATTGTTGGATCAAGAAGGACGTATGAGAGGGTTTTATGATTCCAACGATCCAACGAAAATGACGCAACTCGTGGAAGATGCCGAAAAACTACTCTAAAATATTCATACGATCATGGAACGCATAGTATCCATAGTAATGAGTTTAGCTGTTTGGGGAATGGTTGTGTACGGGAATGTGCAAGAAGGAAATGTCGTAGCGGGTGAACAGATATTCAAGACCCGATGTACAGCCTGCCATACCATAGGAAAGGGTAAACTGATTGGCCCAGACCTTGCAGGTATTCTCGATCGACGAGATCAGGAATGGGTAGCGCAGTTTATCCGCAATTCGCAGGAGCTTATCGAAAGCGGTGACGAACAGGCCAAGGCTATTTTTGAAGAATTTAAAGTACCGATGCCGCCACACGATTTTTCCGATCAGGAAATGAAAGACTTGCTGGCATTCTTAGCCCAGCATCCCACCGCTAGCCCAGCAAAAGTGACCACCACCCCAGAAACATCAGTTGCAGTCGTTGAATCTGCTGAAAATCAGGCATGGCGGACTACCCTTAAAAGTACGTCATTCCATATTGCTTTTTGGGTGGTTACTACAGTAGCGGTGCTGGCCTATTTTGCATTGGCGTTTGTGATTGCAGGTTATAGTAAGGAAGGCTGAAGCGCTACTCCGATTAATGCCGTAAGGAGCAGGAACGGTGGAGGTGCTATAGCTTTGCACACTTAACTGTTACGTGTGCAATGGCTTTTTCTTTTGTGGTATGTGGATATGGCAATATTGGTCGGCGACATGCCGCCATTATTGCTGCCCGTTCCGATGCTCAACTGGAAGCAATTGTTGACATTGATCCCGGCCGCGCCCAAGAAGCCCACCAACAATGGAATGTGCCTGCCTATCCCTCCTTGCGAGATATGCATGGGGCAGGCCATCACCCCGATGTCGTTGTATTAGCTGTTCCCAATGACTATCACATCAAGATGGGACGTGCAGCACTCCGCAATGGTGCCCACGTTATCGTTGAAAAGCCGTTGGGACTCCGATACCGAAATGCTCGCCGCATCATCCAGTTAGCCCGTGAAAAAGATCGCCTCCTTGCTTGCATGCTTCAAAACCGCCTTAGCCCCATTGCACAATGGTTTCATCAGGTCATCGCCGAAGGACGCTTAGGATATGTCTATCATGTCGATATCCGACTCATTTGGAACCGAAACGGACATTACTATCACCAAAGCCCGTGGAGGGGCACGATCAATCAAGATGGAGGAACATTATATACGCAGTTCAGCCATTTTATTGACTTGCTGTATTGGTGCTTTGGCCCCATTGAATCTGTGCAAGCGTGGACTGACAACGTAGCCCATCCATATCTTCAAATTGAAGATATCGGGGAAGCACGCTTTCGTTTCGTAGGGGGCCCTACCGCCCGACTCTTTTTTACTACCGTTGCCTATGATCACAACCTCGAGAGCAGTATTACCGTCTTGGGATCCGAAGGGGTCCTCCAGGTAGGAGGACAATATTTTAATGAAGTGATCACCTGGAAAATGAAAGACCCCCTACCACCCCCAAATGTAACAATCAAGCCCAATCATTATGGGCACTACGTGGGAAGTGCTGCCCTCCATACTCATTTTTATGAAGAATTTATCAAGGCCCTGCAAGGCAAGCCCAATCGCCTTCCTCCGGTAGAAGATGCTGCCGAACTCGTTCGAATGATTGAGCAGATATATCAAGCGGCCCATCATGAACGGATTCGCCGCTGAGCATGTACGTACTCCCGTAATTGTTGTGCTATTTTCTTCGGCGTAAAGTGACTGCCAGAGAGTTGAAGGATGTGGATGCGTTCAGCAGCACGGCAGGAAAGTCCGTACATATAGGTTTTGTCATAATATTCCAAGGCAATGGATGCTGCTTGCGGTATGTCGTTTTGAGATAATGCCCGAAGTGCCTGCGCATAACGTTGTGGACCCAGCCGCTTTCTGATTTTGAAAAAAGACCTACGAAGTTGATCAATGGGATATTGTCCATATTCCATGACCAGTCGGCTAATCCGATGCGTTGAAGGGACATCGATAAAGACAAGAGGGGCGCTACGAATCCGTGTATATAGAGACGCAGGCAATAAACATCGTCCGATGGATCGGCTTTCATCTTCGACCCATACGTAAGGTGCTGAACGTAAGGCCCATAGCGTGAGGGCTAAGTCATTTTCAAATTGCTGCTGGGTGGGCTGGGGCGATCGCCCCAGATGCCCAAATGCCGAACCACGGTGTTGAGCTATCTTTTCGAGGTCCAAAACCGGCTCACCCATGCGGGAAAGCACATCCAACACCGCCGTTTTACCACTACCGGTGTATCCTCCAATCACGTATAACGGTACGTTCCATTGTTCAAACCATTCCAACACCCACCGACGAAATGCTTTATATCCCCCGTCAAGCACGCAAGGCGTATGCCCAGCTTGCCCCAATAGCCAGGCCATGCTTTCGCTACGCTTTCCGCCTCGCCAACAATAGATCCGAAGCGCTTTGTTGCCTTTACTTAAAGTTTTCGCTGAGGCCACAAGCCGTTGGAGTTTGGGCCCCACAATTTCCAACCCCTTTTGGTAGGCAGCCTCCCGGCCTGCCATTTTATAAAGAATTCCTATCACCGCCCGTTCATGATCAGAAAAAATAGGAAAAGAGTAAGCATCCCTAATGTGCCCCCGTGTAAATTCCGCAGGCGATCGGACATCCAAAATGATACCAGGGGCAGCTAAAAAGGTGGCTACTGGAACCCGCTCCATAGCCATTTTGCCTATAAGCGTGCCGCACAAAAATAAAGGGGACGGCCAGTTGAAGGCACGTCCCCCCTGATGAAAGGGCTGTGTTGCACCTCCCTATTCCTTCTTGTCAGCGTTGGGAGTTGATTGTTGCATTTGCTGACGAACTTGTTCAATCAACGCCAAATTGTTTTTGGGCAGAAGGAAGTCGGGCGCAGACTGAAGGGATAACTTAAAGTCGTTTTCTGCTTTCTCCAGTGCACCTTTGTTGAGAAAGTAATAGCCACGCAAGTTATAAGCTGCTGCCAGTAGCGGAATCTCCTGAGGCTGGCGCTGAATAAGAATCGTTACTTTTCGTTGATGGGCTTTCGGGCTGTCAAATATCTTATCCAGCTGTTTTTCCATGCTGGTGTAATCTTGCTTTTGAAAGTAGATTCCAGCCAGCTCATAAGCATAGACAGGATCAGACTGCTGCTGATAAAGGGTGAGATATCGCACAATGGCACTATCCAATAAACCAACCTTTTTTTCAAGAATGGCCAGACGCTCAAGGAGCACAGAGGTCGTCACCCCCTTTTCCATTAGGCGATATCCTACCGCAATGGCCGAGGGATCATTGCCTGCCAGGATATAAAGTTGCATCAGCGTGTCGAGATAATTGAGATCCTCATGTTGAGAAAGATATCCAATTAGCGCAACCGAAGCTGTATGAAAATCACCTACCATTTGTGCATAACGGTATTGTTTCAAAAAGATGTGCGCAGGATCATCGCCTTTTGGCGAATGAGGAATAGGACGGGTCGCATGACAACTTATTGATATGCCCCCAATCAATACACTACTAATGATGAGCTTCCAGTATTTCATGGTAGTTACATTTATCGTTTCCA
>CAYVLB010000081.1:0-9067 GCA_964452325.1 uncultured Sphingobacteriales bacterium
GAGCCGAAAGTGAAATCCGTGACGGAACACCGGATTAATTATCCGAACGCCCATCTGTGGAACAGGCAGCACTGCTGCTTTGGAGGGCCACTTAGTGCGATCCCACTGCCTGAGATGATCGGCATTAGCAAAGCAAACCGCTATTATTGAATATTGCTCGGGGTTGGATATCCGACGCCACATATTCCACGACATTCTTCGCATAACCAAAGGAGCTTGAGAATATTCTGTTCGAATGCCTTTTTCTGACTGAAGTCCTTCGGCCAGCCGGCAGAGGAAGATATCTTCCGGCGACATTTGCATCCACTTTGTGGGGGGTGGGGTCGCCAAAATACGGAACAAAAGTGGCGAGTGGATTCGATACAGGCTACGTGCCTTAAGGTAATGGGTAATATACGTCCATAAGGACGATATCACTGGTTTAGCAATTCTTCAACCATTTGACGTTGCATCTGCAGACGGCGAATTTTATCTTCCAAACGCGTCACCCGCTGTTGGTAGTCTTTTACCAACCCCCCTCCCATGTTGCCAAACATTTCCAAGTTGGTTTCAATTTTATCTTTCTCCTTGGTTAGGCTTGATATTTCTGCGATAAGCCTTTTGCGTCGGTCTTGAAGTTCACCGTGAGAAAGACCTTCCAGACTGATGCGAAACCGAAACTCCTCCACATCAGCTACTTCTCCCATTTGCTTCAAGATGCTCTGAATAATTTCCTTAAATTTTTCTTCAACTTCCTTTTTCTTCGCCAGGGGGACGTACCCTATCTGATTCCAAGTTCGGAATGCTTTTTTGATCAATTTCCGGGGGTCGCCTTCCAATTGTTGGGCTTGCTGTTCCAATTCTTTCAAGAATATCTTCTTCTTTTTGTAGTTTTCTTCTTCCAGTAAATCGCGTTGTGCAAGGTAGCTGGCCCATTTAGTATCAAAGTCGGATCGGACTTTCTTCATTTGCGCCCGTAATTCCCTGACCAGTTTACGCGGAATTTTAGCACGCTCCAGCTCCCGTTCAAAGCGGTGAGACAGCTGGATTACTGTTTTTCGAGCACCTCGCATGTCATCCTGATGGATGAGTTGCTCGATTGGCTGGATATACCTTTGGCGGATGTTCTCTGCTATCTTTTGCGATTCTTGGAAAGCCTGGTCGTAGTAGTGGCGGCGCATTTCATAAAACCGATCGAGCGCTTCTTTCATTCGACGGCGCAATTGGCCTCCGCGTCGTGGATGCACGGGTTCTGCTTGTTCAAATTCGGCCTGAATAGCCCGTACATGTGTGGTGGCTTTTACCCAATCTGAATGTCGCTGATAAGGCTGCGCCAGCTCTTCGACCCGTGCGATCAATTGTTCTTTCTTAGCCTCGTTCTGGGCTTCAAGGATTTGGCGTTCCGCCCGCAATTGTCGGATGCGCGCTTGAAGTTCTCGGCGAAGGTGATTAAATCGGTCGCGAATTTCGTCTTTGTTTTCTTCGGGCACGGGGCCATACAGTCGCCATTCCTGAAGGATATCATGAAATGCCACCCGCAATCGGAAAGGATTCTCTTCCCCCATCAACTGCTCTAACTGTTCGATTAATTCTCGTTTAGCCCGCAGATTTTCCGCCCGATCCATCTCCACAAGACGGAAAAAGTCTTGCTGAAGTCTTTGAAGCCGATCAACGTAGAAACGATATGACTGTTCCAGCTCGTCGCGGGAACGCATTGGCACAGGCCCCGTTTCTCGCCACTGCCGAATCAAAGAGCGAAAACGACGGATGGCTTCATGAGATATTTCGTTTACACTTGCCAATTGACGCAACTGCTCAATAATCTGACGCTTTGCTGCATAGTTCTTTTTCAGGCGTTCGAAGTACTCCTCACGCTTTTGTCGTACATGATCACGAAACCGTCGGATGAGCTCGGAAAATGTTTTATCATACTCATCATCTTCCTCGGGAGCCTCTCGTTGCTTAAGAATCCGATATGCTTCTTCAATCTCCCGAACAACGGCTACAGCTTCACGGGCATTCCGAACTGAAAATTGGCCTTTTAACAATTCGATGAGTTCTTGGCGCGTCAGGTTCTCGATAAAGTCTTCTTCCTCCTCTTCTGCTCCTACACCATCCTCTTTGCCTCCCGGCATTTCCGGCACCATGCTTGCTTGCGCTTCCGATAACTTATCATCAGACTTACTGCCCTTCGAATCGGGATTTACCGAAAGGCTCGACTCTAAATTTTGATCCTCACTGATTAGCATAATCGGATGGGGCTTCGGCAGGGGCAAAAATAGATGTTTACCTCAAAGGCACCCGCTTCAAGGATTTTTCAGCTACTTTGATCGGTACACCTCCAATATTAAATAAACGGGCAGGTGGTCACTCATCCCTCCATGATAGCGAGGGCCTAAATAAGTACGATACGGCTTTTGACCACCAAACCGTTCATCGTCTTCTAACAACCGGCTATCTCGAAAGACTCGGGCCAGATGTCTATCCACATAGATTCCTTCCGGGCGGCGCAAAGAAGACGAAACCATTATTTGGTCGAGTAGATTCCACCACTGACGGTAACGATAACTGCCGCCTCCACTGCGGACCTCGTTGGCCATTAGGTTGATCAAAAACGCATTCGAGTCGTCCCACAACGCCCCCAATATTTGTGTAATGGATTTATCGGTAGGTTCGTCATTGAAGTCTCCCATCACGATAATTTCTGCCTGGGGGGCATCTCGCAACACTTGTACAATCGCATTGCGCAACGTACGGGCTGCAATGATCCGATGTGGTTCAGAAGCTCTTTTACCTTCCCGCCGAGACGGCCAATGATTCACAAAAAAATGCAACGTATCGCGTACACCATCCCATCGAACGACCAATTCGGCATGCAATATTTCTCGCGTCGTTTTTCCACTGGATAGGTCCACCCGAATGAAGTCTTTTTTTAATAAGGCTTCCACTGAGTCAGCCATGTACAACAAGGCCACATCGATTCCCCGATGATCGGGAGATTCATGATGTACCCACAGATACGACCGGCCAGTTTGGGCATAGATCGCCCGTGCCAAGTTGGCCACTGTTTGTTCGTTTTCGATTTCTGCCACTCCAATCACCAACGGGGGGCCCAGCCAAGCAATCACATCTGCCAGTTGCGCCAATTTCCGATGATATCTTGATGATGTCCAGCGACGCTTCGAATGCGGAGTAAATTCTTCATCATGGGTTTGTGGATCGTCGATCGTATCAAACAGATTTTCAACGTTATAAAAAGCTACCACGGGTGATTTCTGAGGTGATACTGCACGTCGAATGGATGTAGAGCACACTTGCACTTCCAGCATCACCATTGCCATAATAAGAACAATCCATCCACGTCCCATCATGGCAAAGATGAGAAAGTTCTTCTAATGACATCATCATTCGATCGGTATTTCTTCCGAGGCCAATTAAGCCATCCATCGCATGCTTAATGGTTTTATTTGCATTATTCCTTTATCTGATGCCACTGAAAATTCGGATTTGAGAGGCTACTTTCGCATACCCAAAGGCAAGAATATTTCTTGATCATGAAATTACTACCCCCTGTTTATCCCTTTCGGGAAGTTGAGGAAAAGTGGCGTCAACGTTGGGATGCTGCCAACATATTTCATAGTGATCCTGACCATCGGCCTTCTTACACCATTGTGATTCCGCCCCCCAATGTCACAGGCGTTTTGCACATCGGGCACATCCTCAACAACACGCTCCAAGACGTGCTAATCCGGCGTGCACGAATGCAGGGATACAATGCCTGTTGGGTGCCCGGTACGGATCACGCTTCGATTGCTACCGAAGCCAAGGTAGTGAGCTGGCTTCGCCAACAAGGCATTGACAAAAATCAACTCAGCCGAGATGAGTTCTTGAAATATGCCTGGGAATGGACGCATAAACATGGGGGTATTATCCTTCGTCAGCTTCGGAAAATGGGGGCATCGTGCGACTGGAAACGCACCACCTTTACAATGGATCCGCACTACTACGAATCGGTAATCCACACGTTTGTTCGTCTTTATGAAGATGGCCTCATTTATCGAGGCTATCGCATGATCAACTGGGACCCAGCAGCTCGAACCGCCCTTTCCGACGAAGAGGTAATTCACAAAGAAATTGAGGGACATTTATATTACATTCGGTATCCGCTGGTCGATGGAAGTGAGGCGATGGTCATTGCAACTACCCGCCCTGAAACCATGCTCGGAGATACCGCGGTGGCAGTCCATCCGAAAGATAAACGATATCGTCACTTGGTGGGTCGAAAGGTACGCCTACCATTAGTCAACCGTGAAATTCCCATTATAGCCGATGATTATGTTGATCCCGAGTTTGGTACAGGTGCCCTTAAAGTGACACCCGCTCATGATCCCAATGACTTTGAACTAGGTCAACGACACGGACTCGACTCAATCAATATTTTTACCGAGGATGCCCGCATCATTGATGCGATCCCCCAATATGCTGGTTTAGACCGATTTGAAGCTCGCCAACGTATTGTTAATGACCTTCAACAACAGGGTTTTCTTGTCAGGACCGATTCCATTCGCCACAATGTCGGATTCTCGGAGCGTACCGATGCCATCGTGGAGCCTCGAATTTCCGAACAGTGGTTCGTCCGAATGAAAGAATTGGCCACGCCTGCCTTACAGGCGGTGATTAGCCAAACCATCAAGATCCTACCGGAACATTTTGCCAAGACTTACCGCCATTGGATGGAAAACATTTTAGACTGGTGCATCAGTCGTCAGTTATGGTGGGGGCACCGCATTCCAGCCTATTACCTAAAGGATGGGCGATTTGTGGTAGCCCGCAACTGGGAAGAAGCGGTCGCAAAAGCCCGAAAGCTCACCGGCAATAATAACCTCACTTCGCAAGACCTGCGGCAGGATGAAGATGTTCTGGATACCTGGTTTTCGTCATGGCTGTGGCCATTAGCGGTCTTCAACGGGATTATTGATCCGGACAATCCCGATTTTCAATACTACTATCCTACCCAAACGTTAGTAACAGGGCATGAAATTATCTTTCTATGGGTTGCCCGGATGGTAATGGCTGGGTATTACTACACTGGCAAGCGGCCGTTTGAGCATGTATATATCCACGGCATTGTTCGTGATCGGCAAGGACGGAAAATGTCTAAGTCGTTGGGTAACAGCCCTGACGTACTTAAGATCATTGACGAAGAGGGAGCGGATGCGCTTCGGATGGGTGTCATGTTTAGTGCTCCTGCTGGCAATGATTTGTTGTTCTCAGCGGATTTGGTCCGACAGGGTCGCTATTTTGCCAACAAAATTTGGAATGCCCTTCGCCTGCTCAAAGGATGGGAACCCGAACGAATCAGCGACCATGTAGGTGATGATCAACGCCAGGTAGAGGAGCCCGTTGTTGAATGGTTTGCCCATCGGATAGGACGCCTAGTAGAACAGATCGACGCCCACTATAAAACATTCCGACTCAATGAAGTATTGCGTATCCTCTACTCTACAATTTGGAATGAATTTTTTTCCGTCTATCTGGAAGCGGTAAAGCCGCCTGCTGGTCATAAAATCTCCCGATTTGCCTACCAACGCACCATCGAATATTTTGAATCTTTGATGAAGCTATTGCACCCCTTCATGCCATTTATCACCGAGGAGGTGTATCACCAGCTCAAACCGCGCCCGGCAGGAGACTTTCTGGCAACCGCCTCATGGCCACAACCCCAAGGCTATTCACCTGCGGTACTGGAAGCAATGAATCATACGTTGTCGGTGCTCACCCAGATACGCTCCCTTCTGAAAACCCACAATGTCTCTCCTGCCGATACTTTGATTAAAGTTCGTACTCCCCAGCCTGAGCTATACCAACGTTACGGGGCATTGTTGGTCAAGCTAAGTGGCATCAATAGACTGGAGTTGTGTTCAAAGCCCGTATTGGGTGATATGGCATTGGTAGGTGAAGATGAAATATATCTTCCATTATCAGCTGAACATCTGCAGGATCGCTTGGCCCAATTGGAAAAAGAACTGGATTATCAACAAGGTTTTTTAGAAAGTGTAGAAAAAAAGTTAAGCAACCCGCGATTTGTAGCGCGTGCTCCCCGAGAGGTGGTCGAACGCGAACAGCGCAAAAGAACCTCTGCCCAAGCCCGTATCCAATCGCTTAAAGAACAAATACAACGGCTTCGACGCGCTCATGGGAAACACTAATAGGTAGTCGAACTTAAAGAATCGATCATTAGAAATTCTTCATTCGATCGGGTATGTTTAAGGCGCTCGATAACGTAAGTGAGTGCTTCTTCAGGGCGCATATCGGCCATGGCTCGGCGAATCATCCATATTTTTTGGAGCTGTTCCCGTGGAATGAGCAGGTCTTCTCGACGGGTCCCCGATAAGAGCACGTTAAAGGCCGGGAAGATGCGCTTATTAGCCAGTCCCCGATCCAATACCAACTCCATGTTGCCGGTCCCTTTAAATTCTTCAAAAATCACTTCGTCCATTTTCGAACCGGTATCCACCAACGTGGTGGCCACGATGGTAAGCGACCCTCCTCCTTCAATATTTCGGGCAGCTCCGAAAAAACGCTTGGGGCGTTGAAGGGCATAGCTATCAACCCCTCCAGTGAGGATTTTTCCAGAAGCGGGAGCCACGGTGTTATACGCTCGGGCAAGTCGGGTAATCGAATCCAACAAGATCACCACATCATGACCCACTTCCACTAATCGCTTAGCTTTTTCTAGCACAATTTCCGCCACCTTAACGTGCTGTTTGGCAGGCTCATCAAAGGTGGATGCTACCACCTCCGCATGAACGTTACGCCGCATATCCGTAACCTCTTCGGGACGCTCATCAATCAAAAGAATAATCAAATAAACTTCGGGATGCGCTTTGGAGATGACGTTGGCCACTTCCTTCAGCAGCATAGTTTTACCTGCTTTGGGAGGGGACACAATGAGCCCTCGTTGGCCCTTTCCAATAGGGGCAAACAAATCGATAATTCGTGCACCCAAGGCTTGGGACTCTGCCGACAGATTGAATTTTTCACGTGGGAACAACGGGGTCAGATGTTCAAACGCTACTCGATCTCGAACAATATCGGGCAATTGGCCATTAATGCGTTCGATCTGGGTCAACGCAAAAAACTTATCTCCTTCTCGGGGCGGTTTCACTCGCCCCCAAATGGTGTCACCCTCTTTCAGGCCATACTTCCGTACCAGATAAGCCGGAACATAAACATCGTCGGGCGAACTTTTATAGTCATAATCCGACGATCGCAAAAAACCGTAGGAGTCTTTGGTGGAAATGTCAAGAACACCCTCAACGGAAATAATGTTCTCAAAGTTGAAGGTGCGTCCCATGTACTTTGTCTTCTCTTGACTTTTATGGGCAGGATCATTGGATGGGGGAGACGGCTTTGTGGGATGGGACGGATGAGGGGACTGTGAGGGCAGTGATTTTTCCCCTTGTGGTGGATTATCGGAAGGAATGGTGGGAAATGAAGCAGATGCCTGCTCACCAGCAGCCGAAGCAGTCGAAGGCGTCATTTGCCTCGATGACAGTGCTCCCTGCTTTTCCTTAAAAGAAGATACTTGTTTTTCGAAAATGGCCAGTAGTTCATTAATCAGGTCGGCTTTTCGCTTGCGATAGGCTCCCTTGATCCCCATTTTTTTGGCCATACCTAACAAATCTTCTCGTTTCATCGAAGCCAACTCATCGTATGTAATCTGCATTTATTTATGATTTTGAACGATCAATCATCACAACCGCCTATCGGACGGTTATTTGGCACATCCAAAGTGTGGCTTTCACACGCTGCACACCCATTCAGGCAAGGATAACGTCACGGATTGGTATCAAATGTACGATTCCCCGATTATTTCGCAAAGTTACATATTCTAAAGCTACATCAACATTAATGCGGGCTCTTCGAGCAATGCTTTTATGGTTTGCAGAAATCGAGCCCCCACCGCCCCATCAATCACTCGATGATCACACGAAAGGGTCACTTTCATCACCGTAGCAGGTTCAAAATCTCCTAATTCTTCATCGAAGACAGGGACAACTTTTGCCTTGCCCACTGCCATAATGGCACTATTGGGTGGGTTGATAATAGCGGTAAACTGGTCTATATCAAACATTCCCAGATTTGATATTGAGAAGGTCGCCCCTTCAAGTTCTTCGACCGTGATTTTTTTCGCCCGGGCACGGGAGGCCAAATCGCGCACTTCAGCGGCGATCTCTCCAAGGGATTTATAGTCGGCATGCCGTACCACGGGCACAACCAACCCATCTGGCACCGCCACTGCCACGCCAATATGAATGTGTTGATAGACACGCACATGCGATTCCATCCAACTGGCATTGACCTCGCGGTGTTTTCGCAATGCCAGTGCTGCCGCCTTAATGATAAAGTCATTAACGCTGACCTTTAGCCCCAAACGTTCTTGGATTGACCGTCGAACGTTCACAACGTTGTCCATACCCACCTCAACGGTAAGGTAATAATGAGGTGCCGAAAATTTACTTTCTGATAATCTTCGGGCAATGGCTTTTCGCATCGACGAGATCGGGACATCTTCGTATCCTTCGGTTACTCCTGTAAAGGTCATCTGTGATGCCATCGAGGAAGTGGCCGACTCTACGTCCCGCTTGACAATACGACCACCAGGGCCGCTTCCCTTCATCCCTTCCAAGCGAATCCCTTTCTCTCGGGCAATCTTGCGGGCCAGCGGTGAAGCTTTAATACGCATCGATTGTGAAGAAACAGTGTCAGCCGGTGTAGGAGACGATGAGGGGGCTTCGGATTGGGAGGGCATTGATTTTTCTGGTTTATCTGGCGTCATCGACTCTTGCTTGGGAACATCGTCTAATGCCAACAATTCGGATATCTCTTCTCCGGGCTCACCAATAATGGCAATGAGCCCATCAACGGGGACCGTATCCCCTTCCTTAGCCGCAATATGCAAAAGCACACCATCCCAATAGCTTTCCAATTCCATTGTGGCCTTATCGGTCTCAACTTCCGCCAAGATATCACCCGATCGAACTGTATCTCCCTCCTTTTTATGCCACTTCACAATTGTGCCTTC
>CAYVLB010000082.1:0-8656 GCA_964452325.1 uncultured Sphingobacteriales bacterium
ACCGCCGTTGGGTCGATCGAATCAAATGCGATGGGTAGATACGACCTATGGATCTTTTATTCAATTGGCAGATGTTTATCGGGGGAGTGTTCGGTGGGTGGGGGTACTTCCATTGACGAAGCGCATTCCTTTGTTGCAGGGTCGCTGGGGGGAGATATTGGCATTGAATCAATGGGGGAAAGTATCGTTTTCCGATCGCGAGGGTATGCCTGTAACTGTTGGCCATCGCACACTGATTCGAATTCGTTCGGTTCCTTTACCGGGGCTGTTAGAGTTCTTACTGTTGCTAGGGTGGATCATGGGGTGGGTTGCGATGGGGGTGTGGATCTGGTATGTACTACCTAGGGGGGTTCGTCGTTTGAGTGTGATTATTCCTGCCTTGATGGCGGGGTCATGGGGTGCTCCCATAGGATTGGAGCAGGGGGGAGTGTTTTCGCCCCATTTGTTTGCTCATGCTCCTTATTTGCAGTCTTTGTTTGAGGGGCTGATGTGGATGCTCGTGGCATCAATGCTTTGGGAATGGGGGTGGTGGTGGCTATCACAGCGGGTGCGTTGGCGATGGGTCCGACTTATAGTGGGGGTTGGGTTGGCAGGATTGGGGGGAGTGGCTATGGACCTTTTGATGCAGGAAGTGGTAGACAATACTTCTCTTTCGTTTGATTTCTCGAATTTGATGCAGTTGTCGTTGGTACATTGGTTACTGCTGGGAGGGATTCTCATTGCTTTTGGGGCTTGGGCCCGTGGTATCGGATATTTTTTATTTCCGATATGGCGTCGTTCCCGGCATTCAGGGAAGTGGTTATTGGGATTGGCTTTGGGATGGGGAAGTGGTAGCATTATCGGTCCGTTGATAGGGGAGGTGGGGATATATTCCGCTACTATTTGGATGATGGGATTGATTTTTGCTTCGGGGATTGTTGGCATTTCGGTTCGATATCGGTTGCCCCCCTGGTTGATGGCTGCATTACCAGTGGCTTTGATTGGGGGAGGGATGCTGACGCATTATCAGCAGGTGAAGGAAAGAGCTCAGTTTGAGTTGGTGGCCCGTAAGTTAGCGACAGCACGAAACATTGAACATGAATATTTGTTGTTGGAGGCTTTTCAACACATTCAGCAAGACCCTTACGTGCGTCGATGGGCGAGTGATTCGCATTACGTAGAATCAATCAGATCTCGCATTCGCAACATCCATTTACAGCAGTTGGCCCTTTACTATGATATTACGGTGATGTATTTGTTGGATACGGCGGATTCGGTGCCTTTTCGCTTGGTTACAGATTATAAGCAGATACAACCAATTGATACAGGTGATCGTTTGTATGTGGTTCATAGTGAAGATTTTCAGGTCCATTATTTGTTGGTAGTGCCGATTCGGTATGACTCATTGCATACCATACGTTTGTGGATACACCTTCGTCCTCGCATTACGTTTGAGGAGAGTCCTTATTTTGAACTGACGCGTCATCCGACGCTGAGTTTGTTGGATCGTTTTCGGATTCGCCATTATGCGATTTATCATCAGGGTCGTTTAATACGTGCGTATGGGGAATATCCTTATCCGCGTCGTTTGGATGATGATTTCCCTTGGCAAGATGATCGTCATTATCGTCATTATCGGATTGCGGTGGGGGCTAGCAATGTGATTATCCTGACCCGTCATCGAGACACTTTTTGGCTTCAGGTAGGGCGTTATACGGTGCCGGTAATGTTGGTAATGATATGGTGGTTATTGATGTGGATGCTGGTGTTGTTAGTGAGAACGCGGGGTCGGGTGCGGCGTATGTTTCCTCATTCGTTTCGAGGTCGCATTCAGTTTTATTTTGTTGTGATCATTCTGGGGATTCTAGTTGCTACTTTCATTTGGGCCCCGGTGTTGATGCGTTCTGCTTTTGAAGAGAATAATCAGAAACAATTAATTACTACGTTACGCAAGGTATATCAGTATTTACAGGCGGATCCCATTCCTTCGGAGGCTGCGGCTACGAATGTGGAGGCTATGGAAGGTTGGTTCCATCAGCTGGGCTATTTGTTACGGACGGATATTCATTTGTTTGATTTTTCGGGAGCTTTACTGGTAAGCACCCGACCCGTGCTTTTTGAAGTGGGTATTTTGTCGCCGTTGATGAATCCGGCGGCTTATTGGGAATTTCGTCGTCGACTACCGATTCATCAGGTGCTTCCTGAGCAAGTGGGCGATCTTCGATATATGGCTGCCTATTTACCGGTGGTGAGTACTGACAATATGATCTTGAGTTATTTGAATATTTCCCGTTATGTACGGGCATCGGATTTTGAGGACTCACTCAATCGGATGCTGGTGTTGATGGCCAATGCCAGTGTGGTATTGTTGTTAGTTATGTTGGTGATTAGCATGTTGATTACTTCGGGTTTGATTCGTCCGCTGGTGTTACTTAAAGAGCGAATGGCATCGTTTCGGTTAGGTGAAAGTACGGATCCGATCCATTGGCCCCACGACGATGAGTTTCGTCCGTTGGTGATGACCTATAACCGTCTTTTGAAGGCTTTAGAAGAAAGCGTTACTGCCCTTGCCCGATCGGAACGAGAACGCACTTGGAGAGAAATTGCGCAACAGGTGGCCCACGAAATCAAGAATCCCCTGACGCCAATGCGGTTGCGTATCGATCAGCTCCTTCGGCGATATGATCCTACCAATCCCCAATGGCAGGACTATTTCCACAAGACCATGGATGCCTTGCGTCAGCAAATCGACTTGCTGAGCCGCATTGCCGGTGAATTTTCTGAATATGCCCGTATGTCGCCTTCTCGCCCTGTGATTATGGATGTGTGGCCCCTGGTGCGGCGCATTGTGGATACGTTTAAGGATACGACCCATGTCCGAGTTGGACTCGGGGAGCCCCCCCTTTCTGCTATGGCGTGTGTAGATCCCCATCATTTCCAGCAGATTTTAGTGAATTTGATAAAAAATGCTATTCAGGCGGTCCCTGTGGAACGTTCGGACGGATATGTTATGGTCCGTCTTCGCACCCAGAAGGAAGGGCTAATTGTGATGGTTGAAGATAACGGTGACGGTATCCCCGTGGAGATTCAGTCACAAATTTTTCAGGTACGCTTCTCGACCAAAAGCAGTGGTCGGGGATGGGGATTGGCATTGGTGGAACGATTGGTCCATCAAATGAATGGTCGCATTTGGTTTGAAAGTACGCCCGGTCGAGGTACTATCTTTTATGTGTACTTTCCACATCGATAGGATCAAACACGTGCTACCTTTGTGCTCGTTTGCTAATTAATGGGGCCGTGAAAGGTACATGGGGCGTAGCTGTTTTATTATGGGGTGCTTATGGGGTATTTTCAGCATTTGCTCAGTGGTATGAGCCATTTGATCATCCTCAAGCATTGCAAGAATGGGTAGGTGATACGGATGCTTTTGCTGTTGAGAGTGGACGGCTCCGATTAGATGACGACTCGCCCCAACGGGTGGTAGCCATATGGCATGAGGTGATATTGACTGATACCGTTGAATGGCAAGTTGTGGTTGATATGCCGTTTCCGCCTTCGGGACAGAACAATGCACGGATTTATTTAATGAGTGATAGTGCACACCCTCAGCCTTCAACGGCTTATTATCTGCAATTGGGTCAGAGTGGTGGTGTCGATGGCATTGACTTGGTGCGGTGGGACAGCGCGGGGGTCATGCCGATTGTGCATGGTATCGACAGTAGCATTGCTCAAGGTATGTTGGGAGTGCATCTACGGGTTCGGTATCTTCATCCGGGTAGGTGGGAAGTGTATTCTGATGTGGGAGGGACAATGCACCTTGAAGGGGTTGGGGTGGATACAATGATGCTCCGCAATGGTTTTTTCGGCCTGTATTGTCGGCACACATCATCTCGCCGGAGGTCCTTTGCTTTTGATGATGTATATGTTGGTCCTCCCCCGATGGATACCATTCCCCCGAGGATTCGAAAATTGACGGTGATCAACGCGGGCAATCTGCAGCTACATTTTACCGAACCCATTGTGTCAGGCATGCCAACTGATACTCACCGTTTCCATCTTGTTCCGTATCGTCCAATTCAGTCGGTGGGTTGGCAAGACTCGTCGGTAGTGTTGGCATTAGGCGTTCCGTTAGATGGACGCCGTTCTTATGTGGTGATATGTGATAGTATTGTTGATACTGCGGGCAATGTGCGGGTCGTTGATAGTCTCCAGTTTGTTTATTACGTGCCGATGCTGGGCGATGTGGTGATTAATGAGATGATGGCGGATCCTGTACCCAGCCGTGGGTTGCCCGTTGCTGAGTTTGTGGAGTTGTTGAATACCACCCCTTGGCCTATTCCATTGGGTGGATGGCGACTGGGTGATCTGGGACGTACAGCCATATTCCCCGATGATACATTGCCACCTGGTGGTTATCTGATACTTACGTTGCCGATGAATCGTGATTCGTTTTCAGGCCTTGTGATATCCCTTCCGATGATGCCAACCCTCAACAACTCGGGCGACTCGCTTTTTCTGGAAACTGCTGACAGTGTGCTGATGGATAATGTTCGTTATGCCCGGTCGTGGCATTTACCCGGCCGACAAGATGGTGGATGGTCATTGGAGCGCATTTCGCCTTTCAACTCGTGTAATGGACCAGAAAATTGGACCTCATCAAGTCATCCTAACGGTGGCACTCCCGGATTGCCCAATTCGGTCTACAACCCGTTTGCTGATACTGTTCCACCCCGCATCATCGATGCCCATTTCGAAGATGACCACCGACTCCGCCTTGACTTCAGCGAACGAATCTTTCTCGATTCCCTGCATTTGTCTGCGATGCCTGCCCTTCCCTTATGGTCTGATTCACTTGCTGCCGACCAGCGGACCCTCTGGATAGATTTTCACGGATTGGTTGTGGGTAATATCCCCTACCGTTTTGTGATTTGGGGGGTAATGGACTGCTGGGGCAATCAGGCCCCCATTTATCTGACAGTTGTACGCCAAGTTCCCATGCCCGCCCGTCCCTTTACGGTACGCATCACCGAGTTGATGCCCGACCCTGACCCACCAGTCCGGCTGCCCAATTCGGAGTATGTGGAGTTGATGAATATCTCGGAGGACACGCTCCAATTGTGGGACTGGGTCCTTTCCGATGGGAATCGAAGGGCTACCCTTCCCCCTTACTTGTTGTTACCACAATCTTATGTGATTCTTGTTCATGCACGTGATTCCGCATTGTGGTCTTCCTATCCTAATGTATTGCCCATTCAACATTTTCCGTCGCTGAACAATGATGGAGATTCTCTTTTGTTATTCGACCCCGTTGGGACCCTTATCGACTTTGTGGAATACACCCCTGCATGGGGCGTTTGGAACGTTCTCAAAGCCGAGGGAGGTTGGTCTTATGAGATGAAGGATCCATCGATTCAATGTCGTACCCCGCTTAACTGGGGGTTTTCGGATGACCTGTTGGGAGGTACGCCTGGTCGTCCGAATGTTGTCGTGCCCTTTGAAGATACCATGACGCCATTTTTACTTGGGGCTGAACTGCGGGATCCATATCATCTGCGTCTTTTTTTTAGTGAATCTATCCATCCGACGGCATTATTGGAACCTGTAAACTATCTTGTAGATGACTCGATATCTCCCATTGGTGTTTTTCCAGATTCCCTTCGGTTTCGGTATGTGACGCTTGCACTGCCTGTGGGGCTGGATTCTGGATCATCGCACTCCCTTTTGATAAGTGGTGTCGTTGACTGTGGAACAAATCAGGTGCATCCTCCGCGCCTTTTGTTTGGCACTCCGGTACCTCCTGCACCGGGTGATTTAGTAATCTCTGAAGTGTTGGTGCAACCAGATGCTGATGGAGTCGAGTTTGTAGAACTCTATAATCGAACAAACCGATGGATTGATGCTACGAATGTCTGGTTAGTTCGTATTTCTTCTGATACGTTGGTGAGCCGTGCCGTTCGGTTTCCAATGCCGGCAATGCCTCCGAATGCCTACTGGGTATTTACCTCAGACCCAGTAATGCTCCAGCAACGCTATGCGGTTGTCCATCCTGAATGGGTGTATCAGGTTGACTTGTTCAGTCTTCCTGATGATTCGGCCCGTTTAGCCATCCTTACCTCGACCATGCAACCCATTGATCAGATGGCTTATCATACTTCGATATTACGTCCTCCGTATATACCAGATCCACGTGGACTTTCCATTGAACGGCGTGCTGACGATGCCGATGGTCTGCGACCTGCCACATGGAGCTATGCATCTACAATGGTCGGGGCAACCCCTACTGCGCCCAATTCACAAGTGATTCCGGAGGTCCAATCGTGGCGATCTCAACCGGCCACTTTATCATTTTATACCCTGACCCCTGATGGGGACGGCGTGCGCGATCGGCTGCAGATTCACTATCGTTTCCCAGAAGGAGGATATCACGTTACGCTGACGGTGTTCGACCGAAACGGCCGCTGGGTATATCACCAGCAGACTCCCGATCGTATTGGTTCTCAAGGCGTTTTTGAGTGGAGCCCTCAGACCAGTGATCATCGTTTACTGCCTCCTGGTCTATATTTTGGCATATGGGAATATTACCATCCCGTTTCTGGCCAACATGGGGCATTTCGATTCAGTTTTTCGGTAGTGTATCCGTAGTGTATGGGGAGTTAGACCAGATTGCCGACGGGTGGGGCGTTACTCTTTCACAATGAAAGAAGGAGATCGATAGAAAGGATTTTTGAGGATCTTGATGTTTTTGTCTTTGAAAAATTCCTCAACAGCGATGGTTTCTCCTGCCACAACTCCATAATCATCGAGCATAATAATGCCGTTTTTGACGACCCTATCATATAAATTTTCCAGGATGAATTTGGTGGCATCGTATACGTCAACGTCGATATGTAGCAATGCAATCCGTAGATGGGGGTTTGCTTTGAGGAACGGATGAAGCGTTTCTCGAATGTCTCCTGCAATAAGTTCGTAATTTTTAATGCCCTTACGTTCCAAAAGTTTTTCTAACTCCTCTTTTGAAATGCCGTGTCCTCCTTCCTGTTCGAATACCCTGATAAATTGCTGGTCTTCTTCCAGTGAGATATCGTCGGGGAATTTACCAAATGCGTCAAATCCGTAGACTTTTCGGGAATAAGTAGTTTCCAGTAGGTCGCGAAAGGAAAGTAGTCGAACGAGAGATGCTCCTTTGTAGACTCCGAATTCTAAAATGTCGCCGGGGATGTCAACGATTTGTTGGTAGATTTCCCATTGCCCGAGTAATTTGCCAATTCTGCCTGTGCCACATGTCAGGTAAAATCCGTTTTCGTAGTTCCATTCCTGGGAAAGATCAACGGTATAGTGCATTGTAGATCGTGAATTATTCATAGTTAGAGATTTTGATTGCTATTGTATTACCGTTTGGGGAATATCATACGTGGATGACAAAGGTAAATAAGTTGGCGGCGTGTTATTGGTTGATCTCTTATGGTGGTTTCCACCTACGGATAGCCGCAGCGGTAATCAGCGGATCTTATATTGTACGGTGAATATTACGTAAGGTGCAATGAGTTGAGTCCGTTGGTGAAAGATGCGAATGTCGGAGATGTTAAAGTCTTCACTGATACTTTGCCCTAATAGGTTCCATCCGTTGAGGACAAATTGCCAGGGGGAGTTGTCGGGTTCGTAGGTGAGTTTGGTGATTAAGTTGTGGGTAATGTTTCGGCTCCCCCCAAATGATCGTACGGGCTGAATTTCATAGTGCACTGCCAACCGGAACGGGAAGGCCTCGGGATTCCATTGAATGGTAGGTCCCACAGATAGGGTGATTAGCGGCACCTGCTGAGAGTGCCATTGGTAAGTTAGCGCTGTCCATCCTTCCAGCTCCAGTACGATCGGATCAATGCCTTCATATGCCAGATTGAAATTACAATCGGCAGATAAGGATTGGGTAGGCAATGTTACATTATTTATTAGTCGTTGATCGGATGAATATGTAAGATTCCATGCGACAAATCCTGATGTGGTAATGGATGACTTAAATAGATGCCCATTGATGACAATGTTGTCGATTGGCTGCAGAATATTCTGGGGATAACGGATTCGATCCGCCCCGATAAATTGGGTGTTGTATCGTACAGGATGGGCGGTGCGGGTTAATATGAGCCCTATGTAGAACGATTGGCGTGTACGAAAGCGTTGATAACGGATCTGAAGCTGTCGTTGCCGATATGGTTGAAGGGAGGGATTCCCTTGAACGATTTCTTGGGGAGATGTTACGTACGCGATGGAAGTGAGGCGAAGTAGTGAAGGCTCGTGAATTTGCTCGCTGTATCTGATGCTAATGGTGCGCTGCCGTGATAGTTCCCACTTTGCCGACAGCCGTGGTAAAACATAGATTTGTTTATGATCATGGTAGTCAGCTTGCCCAGAGTCCACGTTACGACGATATTCAATTATGGTGGCAAAGCCAGTGTAGGTGGCATTCCCGAGGATGCCTTGTGCCCCACCTGTGGCAAAGAAAGCTGATTGTTTGACGTCCCACAGCTGACGGACAACGGTTCTTAAAGGGATCGGCGAATCCGATAATCTGCTGGAATCAGGAGCCTGAAAACGAAAGTCGATTAATGCAGATTGTTGAATAAGACCTGCCCGGGTGTTGATATGGAACTGATCGTTGAGAAGGTAGTAATAATCAATCATG
>CAYVLB010000083.1:0-8599 GCA_964452325.1 uncultured Sphingobacteriales bacterium
TCCATACCGTTGCCATTGGTAAAACTTCCACCAGCGTTTCATAGTAATCTGCAAAATAAGCGCATGATGGCGGAGCATTTCATTTATTGAATAAGAAGATGATATTTTTGCGGGCGCAAATGGGTGCCCTTTGGGCTTAATAGGGAATCCGGTGAAAATCCGGAGCAGCCCTCCCTGCTGTGACCTTCGCCGTTGTTAGTTACAGCAACGGAAGTGGGTGGCAATCGTCTCGGTGCGCCACTGCCGAAAAGGTGGGAAGGCTTTTGCCACCTCGAAGGGAGCCAGAAGACCTGCCCATTTGTGTCGGATATATCCCGGCTTTGGATGGGAAAGCCGCGGTGAAAGTGCCTTCAAAGCCCCCCGGGGCGCAACGCATGGCATTCTTGCCGATAACCTGGGATGTATCCGTGCATATGCGAAGCCACATTAAAACCATATAATGCTATGAAAACGCTTGCCTTTTGGGGAACTATTTGCATGGTAGCAACGGTCAATGCCCAAGTGCTCATTACCGAAGTCATCGTAGCTAATGGAGGAAAATTCTCGGACCCTGACCCAGCAACTATCGGAATCTATGATGCGCAGATGCATTCCTACTCCATCTTCGATTCGATCCGAACGAATTCGGTTCAAGATCTTCGGCTGGCCAACGGAAAGATCTATCTCGGGAGTCAAGACTCATTGGTAGTATACGATGCGTCATCACTTCAGCGAGATACCCTGCTTTATTTTCACAACATCGGCAAAATATATGCGGATGCCGATGTGGTAGCCGCAGGAAAACTGTTCGGAGACTCCACAGTACCTGCCTATGCGGTATGGGATGCAACGACCTATAACATGCGATTGTTTGATTCTATCACCCACGTGTCACAAATTACCGGAATCACTCGTTTGGGAGATTCTCTATTCCTTGCTCACAACATCAAAGGCACCGTGGATCAATTCCCACCGTATGGCATATACAAAGATTCGATGGGGGCCTTGTTGCGGGTAAATCTTCGGTCGGATTCGTTCGAAACAAATATCTTAATGGATACTAATACTGCAGGATTACGGGATATCATCACACTCAATAAAACCCGCATTGTTGGCCCGGCTACCGAAGCCGATCGCGTTGTCATATATGATGCCTACAACAACCTGTTCGGCACTTTTGACGATACCACAAATACTGCTCGCCTGATCTTAAAAACATCCGATGTGATTTACACAGTGGGTGTTGTGGGGGGAACGAGCCAATTGTTTGCGCATCAACGGGATACGGATAGTGTAGCTGTTGTATATACTTTTCCTAACCTTTCATTTCCTCATTCTTTGGCGGCAGTGGCAGTGGATACAATTTATTCGAAAGTGTATTACACCGTCACAGATTATAACACCTATGGTCGCCTTTACATTGGCAATTTGGGGGGATCGACGGCTTCCGATTCGATCGATGTGGGAATATCCCCCGAAGCCATCGCCATTCGATACCGGGTAGCTACGCCGATTACCGATGACCCCGCAACCCCCGCAATGGTGCGCATCTATCCGAACCCTGCCGTTGATTACGTGCTTATTGAAATGCCGGACGAAAAGGTGCGCGAGGTGGTAGTGCTTGATATGGAAGGACGTCAAATGGCACGGCAATACCGTATTCAATCTCGCCAATTGAAGCTAAACGTTCGTCATTGGCCTGCCGGAACCTATGTGGCCCGTATTTGGGATGTCAAAGGACGGGTATACTCTGTCTCCTGGCAGCAGTGATATGTGATTGACCCTGATGATCGTTGGACGCATCTCGTTGCTGATGGGGGTTGGATTCTTAGTTTATGCTAAAGGATGGGGGAATAATGTGCGCCTGAACAACCTTGAATGGACGCCTCCGTATCTGTCGGTAAGTATTGCATGGGACCATAGCTGGAACTATTATGATTCAGCCCCCCCAGCCAATTTCGATGCCTGTTGGATATTTGGAAAATATTATGAAGGAGGGCGTTGGAAGCCCCTGCGTTTTTCACCCGATACGGCGGATTATGCACTCAACGGAAGGGTGCCTTTACGGGTATTGCCCACGGATGATAGTGTAGGATTCTTTGTAATGCGCCGCTATCAGGGAGATGGAAATATACCTCCAACTTTCCTTACCTTCCGGGTTGTTGATCCCCCGCCCGCCGGTACACCGATCGCATTAATGGCCGTAGAAATGGTTTACGTTCTGCCAGGCCCCTTCTATTTGGGGGACGGCACTTCGTTTAATTCGATATCTAGGGCAGCAGATGACTCACCTTACTACTTGGCGTCGCCAGTTATCCCTCCGCATGCATTAAGTTGTTTAGATGATACGAGTTTCCAGCCTGCAGACTCCATCCCTCCAGGGTACCCTACGGGTTGGAAAGGATTTTTTGCCATGAAATATGAAATCTCACAAGCAGCATATGTCCAGTTTTTGAACATGTTGCCCCCCAAAGCGCAATCTGCCCGAACCGGAGCAGATCTTACAAAGCCACCAGATGCCCTAGTCTATCCCCAAGGGCGAACTTTCCGCAATGGAATAGTGATTCTTCGCTCGGCCACCAACACGAGTTCGGCAGTATTGGGACTGAATTATTCATTAGCATCGCCACCTGATGATTCGGACGATGCTGCTACACGTGCTATGAACTTTCTGAATTGGGAAGATGTGGTGGCATGGTTGGATTGGGCGGGGCTTCGTCCGATGACCGAACTAGAGTTTGAAAAGGCAGCGCGGGGCCCTCTTCTCCCTAAATCCGGCGAATTCGCTTGGGGAACACCCTACGTGGTTGATGCAAATAATATCATCCACGATGGGACACCTTTCGAAACCCATGCCGAAAGTATTCCCCCAGGATATGGAATCGCCGCTCATGGATATGCGGGGCCTACGGGACCCTTGCGGTGCGGATTTGCAGCCCGTTCGCACACTACCCGATCAGAAGCCGGAGCTTCCTATTATGGCATCATGGAACTAAGTGGGAACGTATGGGAACAATGCGTGCAATCGACCCCACAGGGAGCTGGCTTTTTGCCCCGTCATGGAGATGGTCAACTGGGACCCAACGGCGAAGCAAATGTGACCGGATGGGTACCAGCAAGCGGGGCTACTTATCGTGGGGGAGCATGGAATAGTGGCATTTTTGCACGATTTCGAGACTTGGCCATCGCCGATCGATACTATACTTACCTACCGCCTACCCAACGACGCAATACAGCCGGTGGACGGGGTGTGCGAAGCTATCCCTTACAACATATTTATCCATGAAAAAGAAAGGGTGGTTCTGGTTTTGGATATGGATCTGGACCTTGCCAGCGTTTACTCAGCCCTATAGCGGGGGGGCTGGCGATGGGTGGGACATGGCTGTGACAAGGTGGCCATCGTCGGCCATAAGGCAAAAAAATCCTGTTCACGAATGGCACTGCGTCGTTCAGGACGACCAATTGAAATGCTACAGCGATGTGATTGTGCCGTATCGATCACCCATGCAATGCCGCTTGTATTCTATGGATGGACAAGAAGTACGCCGATGGAACAGGGTGCAATGGAGGCCCCAAATGTCGTTTTCGGTATCGGGACTTCCCAAGGGTGCTTATTGGCTACGTGTGGATAATTATCAAAATACTACATCATTTAGATTATTAATTTTGAAACAATAAAAAAAACAACTTAATGATGTGGTGGGCGGCATTGGCTGTAGGATGGATGGAGGGCCAACATGCCACAGCGGATACGTTCTGGCTGCCACCTGTATCTTATGTGTATCATGATACCTCGATTTTGCAGCGGTGGACTTTCAACGCTCCTTTGTTTCACAACGCGGCAGTGGCGATGGAGTATTTTTCGACAACTCCTATTCGGAAATACTCACTGACAGGGCTCATGACGGTTTCATTCCGGGGTACCAAATCTGACCATTCTGAGATTCGATGGAATGGGGTTCCCCTTAATAATCCCATGAATGGAACTGCCGATATATCGTGGATCTGGAATCCGCTTTTTGATGGGCTCGTACTCAGACCGTCTACAGAGGCGTTGGGGGCATCCATTGACCCACAGATTAACTACCTACTGCCCACATCATATTCGATAGGCTATCGTTCTGTACTTTCCTATGATGCGCATACCCTAATGGGGCGTACGTCATTTTTCGGTAACAAGTCAGCCCATCATTTTCGGGCATATGGTCGCTTTGGACGATATAATTACCCGTATCGTCCTTCTTCAGGTATTTATCATACATTGCCCCGCATGCATCACAATGATACGCGTGAATATGGACTTTTACACCAGTCAGATATGCTCGTTGGGCGGGATGCATTGCGCCTTTTTCAATGGCATCAAGCAGGAGTATCTATGCTGCCATCACCTCCGCAAACAACCTATTGGCCACGCCGAATATTACAGCGTCACCATGGGGTGTGAGGGCGATTTCGAAGATTATTTAACGACGGTGACTATTCCATCACCCAAAGTGTAGCCCGCTATTTTTTGCAATACACCGACTCGGCAGCAGCTATATCCGACACATCCCGGGCATGGCGGATACGTCAAGCGCATACTTGGCGGTGGCATTACCTACGGGATGAATTTCAGTTGTCAATTCCTGTAGAATATCAATGGGGATATCACCCGGCCTATGGGGTACCGGTGGCTCGATGGTGGAGCATGCCCTCGATTCGATTCATCCGCCGACTATCCGTGCGGTGGCAGATAGAGGGAAGGTGGGGTATGCAATGTGACAATATGAAATATTACATTCCCGTTCCATCGTTGGCATTTACCTATCGGCATTATTATGGCAATATTCGTCTTGCGTATCGTGCACTTTACAAGCTCCCCAACTTAAATGACCTGTATTGGCGTCCGGGAGGTAATCCATCGCTAAAAGCGGAATATGCGGAATGGGCTAGCTTGGACTTCCAATGGTATATGGAGGAACAACTGGATCTGAAAACATCCCTATATGAAGCTGAAATTGACAATTGGATTCGGTGGGAACCCGATAGTTTTTCCTGGCGGGCCGTCAATATTGAGAAGGTGTGGCTCTGTGGTGTGGATGTTTATGTGCGTACTATCCCCATAAAGGGATTGCCAATACGAGTGGAAGGGGGCATGTCCTATCTTCGTATTCGGGAGGATGATAAAGCATACCAACTGATTTATGTTCCCCGATGGCAAGGGTTTGCCATGATTGAATATGCCTTGCCTCAGGGATGGATTCGAATGGGTAGTCGGTATGTGGGAAAACGCTATATTACTTCCACTAACAGTCGGTGGTTGTCACCTTATTTGCTGGTGGGGCTATGGGGTGGACTCAACTATCGGTGGCGGCAGTGGAAAGTAGAACTTCTTGGCAGCATCGAAAATTTAACGAATGTAGCCTATGAAACGGTACCGGGAATGCCCATGCCCGCAGTCAATGCCTCAATGGGAATTCAAATCAGCCGACTAAGAAAACCGCCTCAATAGCAACCCGACCTATTTTTCCCGGTATACAATGCCTTGAGAAAGTGTTTGAAAAACCTTGCGTACCGATTCGGGCAATGGAAGAATCTCAAGTAATTGCATCGCTTTTTGATAGTAAGCATCGCGGACTTGGCACGTATGCTCATACACATTGTAGCGTTGAAAGATATTCATCACTTGGGCTATTTTTTCGTCAGGATCGACTTGATGGTCGCCCGAAAAAAGTCGCAAAAGCCATTGACGATCTGTAGGGTTCGCTTGTTGCCAGGCATGGATAAATAGAAACGTTTTTTTGTTGGCGATGATATCTCCTCCTTTTCGCTTTCCCACTTTGGAGCTTTCACCATAGGCATCCAGCAGATCGTCTTGAATTTGAAAAGCAATACCCAAGTCTTTTCCAAATTCGTAGATTCCGCGTTTAAGCGCATTGCTACTATTGGCTAATATACATCCCAGTTGAAGGCATGCGCCCAGCAAGGTGGCGGTCTTGAGGGTAATCATGTGAATGTATTCGGTTTCACCAACGTCGATTCGATTCTCAAAGTCCATGTCGTATTGTTGCCCTTCACACACCTCCACAGCAGTTTTGTTGAAGAGGTGGAGGATTTCGTCAAGATTGGATGGGTTGTCGGCAGTGAGAATCTTATAGGCACAGATCAACAATAGGTCTCCGGAAAGAATGCCCACATTGAGGTTCCATTTTTCATGTACGGTAGGTTGTCCGCGACGGAGACGGGCTTTGTCCATAATGTCATCATGAACGAGGGTAAAATTGTGAAACATCTCAACCGCTACAGCGGGATTCTCTGCCATGCGGACATCCCCCCCCAACAAATCACACACCAATAGCGTCAATGCTGGGCGCAGCCGCTTTCCTCCTAATGAAAGCATATACCGTGCGGGGGCATACAGGGTATCGGGTTGTCCCGTAAGATGAACTTGTATTATACGCTCAATGGATCGATTGATACTATCGATATATGGGTCGAACAAACGAATGGGATCGGTCGACATGTCGAGCTTGTATGAATATTGAGCGCAAAAGTAGGAGAGGTATTCAACATGCTGAAGATATATCTTAATACATTGCCTTCCGGAAAGGGTTAACTTTGCACTTCAGAAATAAAAAGTGCTTTACCCGAGATGTCGATTAAAGAGAAGTTCCGAAAAATTGCTTTGCCTTATCGGGAGGAAATCCGCAATTTGCGAAAAGAAGCGGCTGAAATGCCGTTGGGCGAATATACGGTGGGACAAACTTACCGGGGTGCTAAGGGCATTCGAATGATTGTATATGAGACTTCTTCAGTTGATCCGTTCGAAGGCATCCGCTATCAGGGATATTCGATTCCAGAGATGTTGGAGCAATTGCCCAGCCATCCGGCTGGAGGGCCTTATCCAGAAGGGGCTTTCTATCTGTTGTTGATGGGCAAGATACCCACCGCCGAAGACGTATCTGAACTGACGCGTGAGTTGTTGGAACGGAGTGAAGTGCCGTTGCATGTGTTTGACGTGATAGACCGATTGCCCCCGGATACTCATCCCATGGCTCAGTTTAGCATGGGTATTCTGGCGTTAGAGCCTACCTCCGAGTTTGCCAAAGCCTACCAGCAAGGCGTGTCGAGATATGACTTGTGGGAATATATGTTTGAAGATGTGCTCAATTTGTTGGGGCGGTTACCTAAGATCGCCGCATACATATATCGGCGAATCAAGGGAGAAAACCCGTCGCTTGAGGTAGATTATCAGGAAGATTGGGCAGGGAATTTTGCCCGATGGTTGGGATTTGGTGATCACCAAAGTTTCAAGCATTTTCTGAGGCTTTACCTGATGTTGTTGGCCGACCACGAGGGCGGCAACGTTTCAGCACATACCAATCGGTTGGTCGGGTCTGCCCTGAGTGATATTTACTTTTCGTTCTCGGCGGCGATGAATGGATTGGCGGGACCCCTGCACGGATTGGCGAATCAGGAAGTACTCCGATGGATCCTCCAAATGAAGGAAGAACTGGGAGGGGGTGTCCCATCTGATGAACAACTGAAAGAATACGTGGAAGGAACATTGCATGCAGGGCGGGTGATCCCCGGCTTTGGGCATGGCGTGTTGCGACGCACGGATCCCCGATTCAAAGCCCAATTTAAGTTTGCCATGGAACATATTCCCGACGATGACAACGTGCAGATTGTTGATGCACTATTCCGAGTGGTACCACCCATCTTAGAAGCAACGGGAAAGGTCAAAAATCCGTGGCCCAACGTAGACCTTGCTACGGGTGCTATCTTTTGGCATTATGGCCTTCGAGAGTATTTGTTTTATACGGTTCTTTTCGGCGTTTCTCGAGCCATTGGAACCAGTGCTGCTCTCATTTGGGATCGGGTATTGATGTATCCCATCGAGCGGCCTAAGTCGGTTACTTCCCGATGGATCAAAGAGCAATGGGAACAATATAAAGAAAGTCGTGAAGGAATCTGAACAGATCACGGTTCGATTGTTTACCTGCAACCCGTTTTCGGAGAATACCTACGTTGTTAGTGTCGGTTTGGAGGCGGTCATTGTTGACCCCGGCATGTCTTCACCCGAAGAATGGCATGCCGTGGAATCATATCTTGCCAGGGAGGGATTACAGTTGCGGGAAGTATGGCTGACCCATGCCCACATTGATCATATCTTGGGATTGCTCCCATTGCGCGAACAGTGGGGGCTTGCACTTCGGGCACACCCACAGGTCGTCGATGTGGCAAAGGCAGCCCGTCCCTTACTGGATCTCTGGGGAATGCCACAAATTCCTGTGCACGCCCCTGAGTATCCCTTGCAAGATGGTGAAGTACTGCACATTGGAAAATACGTCTTCGAGGTAATGGAAACACCAGGTCATTCTCCCGATCATGTCGTCTTCTATCAACCGGACCAGCAATGGCTGATGGGGGGCGATGTCTTGTTTAAGGGGAGTATTGGACGTACGGATTTGCCCGGGGGAGACTACGATGAGCTAATGCGTTCGATTATGCATCGCTTGATGCCATTAAATGATGCTACCGTTGTATGGACAGGGCACGGCCCAATTACTTCGATTGGGGAAGAGCGACGAACCAACCCTTTTATTTTAGAATATCAAGGACATGCAATTTGATTGGC
>CAYVLB010000084.1:0-8467 GCA_964452325.1 uncultured Sphingobacteriales bacterium
TTCAACACCTTTGCCCCCTGGGTTATTAGCGGACGGGGATCACATACGAATCATGACTTTGGAGGGGATATCTCATTTGGAGGAGGAAGTTTTAATGGTGGGGGGGCAGGTGGTAGCTGGTAGGAAGCCCGCTAACGCATCGGCATTGCTGCACCGGTGCTGTGGAGGAAGGAGGCAATTACGTAAACTTTCGAAGTGATGTTTTCATGACCTCACGCCATCGTTCCAATGAAAAGTTGCGGGCAATACGCTGATTAACAAGTCCATACTTCGAATAATCGGGACTATCTAACACTTTCTGTATTTGAGTCACTACGGATTCCGGATGTTCATCCATCCAAAATATGGATGCCCCTTGTCGCACCAGCTCGGGAAGTGGACCGACGGGATGAGCCAAAATAGGGAGTCCTGCTGCCATAGCCTCATGGACCACCTTGGGAAACCCCTCACCTTGGGAAGTGAAAAGCAACAAAGAAGACCTGCAAAACACCTTCATCAACTGCGGATGGGGCAAATAGGCATCCCACTTAATTTGATTGTTAGGATCTTGCCATTTTAGCCCTTGTATAAGGTTCCGTAATCGTCCATCTCCAACGACATGCCATTGAAAAGGCAATTTCATGCATTGAGCGGATTGTATGATCTCGATCAATTGTTGGACGCCTTTCCCAGGTTCTAACCGTCCCACCCAAAGAATGATCGGTGGATCCGTTGTTTTCCAATCAACGCATCTCTGTAATGCCCTAATTTCTTTTTCCGATAGGCTAGTGGCAAATATCCACGGAATATGCGGATGAAAAGGCCGTTCACCGAGTCCGGTAGCTAAGTAGCTAACGTGTGAATAATGGGCAGTCGCACGCATCAGACGAATAAGCAAATGCTGAATGGGGGTACTAGGATGCTGTATATTACCACAATATCGAACCCAAAGGCGCTTCCGCAATAGCAAAGCCAATATAGCGGGGGCCACCCCAACATAAGAAGGCAATGGACAATGGATTATATCTACCTGACGAAACAACTTGAAATAAGAAAGTAGTAATCGAAGGTGATTTTTCACAATGGACCTCCATGAGATTCCACCACGCCACTGGAGGGGGACAAACCGGACATTCGGAGCTTGAATGGCTACCCCTTGCGTCAAAAGTTGAGGTGATGCAAACTGTGGAAAAACGATATAAACCGTTTCAAATAGGTGGGCAATAGCTTCTACCTGACGCGGGAAACCGCCGTCGGTGATGTAAGTTTGCTCAGATGCTACCCATTGAAAATTTTTGTGCGTGAAAAGCAAACATTTCATGCAACATCTCATTCACTCCAGCCGGATGGGACGACCCATCCACAAGTCGTTCTCATAACTGTCAAATGGATCGGCTCCGCCGCCCGGATGAAGGGTAATCTCTCCAAAAAATACTTGCCCTTCCACTTCATACAAGTCAATACGCGCAAACACAAAGTCGCGACTTAACTGCTGTGAAACCCTAATCATTTCATCCAATCGATCGGGAGGAGAGATACTTTCTGGTTCTGCTGAGGGGTGAAAGAAACTAATGGGCTGATAATTCCATTGCAAATCGAAAAATGCTGCCTTCGGATGACCCGACAATCGGTCCAGCATAACTTGAATAACATATGGCTCTCCCTGGGCACAGTAGAACCGGTAATTTGCTACATCCGGTCCCAAAAATCGCTCTGCAAATACTTTCGACTGAATCGCTCGATAATGCCATTCCCGACTCATGTAGTAGGGGTTACGTTGTAATGCCCTGCGAAAAAACCTTTGCGCCCTTTTGACATCAAAACTACCTTTATCGAGGCAAGGGAGGTTACGTCCCGATCCGTTGTTGAGCTTGAGAATAAACTGTTCGGGCAATTCATCAATGGTGATATCTTCGACGCGTTCAAACACTTTCAACGTAGGGATTACATATTGCCGCCCTACCTTTTGGGCCACGTAGTCCTTCACCCTCAATTTATCGGCAACCAGGGGGGCCAGCGGGTTCTTTATATTGAATTTTATATAACATATCTTTTCGTTAAATGTCTTCGGGTTGTCAATATCAAGCTGATAATACGGAAAGCCTGACCTCCAACAGTTATAGTAAAACAGTGCTTTACTGAACAAAGCATCACTTACGATAGGTGTGGTCCATCTGGAAGCAAAGTAAAGAAGGTCACCTTTGAGCAACTCATGAATTGTTTTACGTAAGCCCATTTCCAATTGGCATTCATAATCGATTTTGATTAGCAAAGATACAACGGACAAGCAGGCATCCTTATATTCGTACCTATGAGCAACGGCAACGATAGTCACAAACTCGCGTATTCATTTCGACCGGAATGGTTGATGAACGATTCGGAGGCAATCTTCGAGCGGTACGCCCTACGCCTGTATGCATGGCAAGCGCACCGGAATCCCGTGTATCGTAGATACCTCCAGGCATTGGGGAAATCGGAATTGCGGCCACAACGGTGGACGGAAATTCCATTACTTCCCATTCGTTTTTTCAAAACCCACCAAGTGTTGAGTGTACCTTCGTATGAAGCCTACTTTGTCAGCAGTGGCACTTCCAATACACCCCATCGTTCACGCCATTTCATTGCATCGCTTGCATCATATCATTTAGTGGCCCGTACGGCATATGAACGTCAAATGGGTCCTATTGATCAGTATTATTTCGTGGGTCTGTTGCCATCGTATCTTGACAATTCGCACTCCTCGCTAATTTCAATGGTACATCACTTTATGAGGGCTGCCAGGCAGCCAGACTTTCCTTTTCTTCGGACCGATTATCGGGGCGCAGAATTGGCCATTCGACAAGGCCGGGCATTGGGACGACAAGTAGTCGTTTTTGGAACGCCCCTGGCGTTGTTAGAATGGATCAAAGCCGGGGTGTTAGACTATCCCGACTGGATTATCGAAACTGGCGGTATGAAAGGACAAGCCCAAGAATGGGTTCAAGAAGCGCTTCATACATACCTACGTGATCACTTCCCCCATACCCAAGTTATCAGTGAGTATGGGATGACAGAGTTGTTGTCTCAATCCTATTCAACTCCCTCAGATAGTATCCGTTTTCGCCCGCCACCATGGATGCGTGTGGTAGCCATTGACCCTTATGATCCCTTTGAGGTATTAGCACCGGGACGTCGGGGACGGCTAGGCATCATTGACCTGGCCAATCAGCATTCCATCGCCTTCATTGCCACCGACGATTTAGGGGTGGTGTGGGATGATGGTAGTTTCCAGCTATTGGGACGCATGGAACAAGCTGAAGTACGTGGCTGTAATCTACTTTTAATCGAGGGATGAACTGGATATGGGGATCGATACTCGCCGCTGGCGCCTATTTTACCTTTTTCATGCTGCTGCGGCGACAATGGAACAAAATACCCTCTTTCCCGCCGTCTATTGCCAAAAACCCAATCAAATTTTCCGTGATCGTCCCGGTCAGAAACGAAGCAAAGCACATTCCGAACGCGCTCCAAGCCCTTATCCAACAAGATTATCCGCCAAGATATTTTGAAGTAATTGTTGTGGATGATCATTCGGAAGATTCTACATATCAGGTTGCATCGGCATATCAACGAGATTACCCGTGGGTTCGCGTGTTGCAATTGCCCCCCCACATGAAAGGTAAAAAAGACGCCATTACCCATGGAATAGCGCATGCACGTCATCCATATATTGCACTAACGGACGGCGATTGCATTCCGCCTCAAAAGTGGCTTGCATCCCTTTCGAGCGTTGCCTCTGGTCATCACCTTGTGGCAGGTCCGATCGACATAAAAGCACATTCGATTTGGGGGCACTTACAGGCCCTTGAGCAGTGGGGGCTGGTGGCAGTGGGAGCTGCATTCTTACAATGGGGGCGCCCAACAATGGTCAATGGAGGTAATATGGCTTTTTCGAAGATGGCCTTTGAAAAAGTAGGCGGTTACTCAGGTATCCAAGGATTTGCAGCCGGCGATGATGAGATGTTAGCTCATCGCATCCATTACCAATGCGGGGGGCAGTCGATCTTTGTCAAGCATCCGGCAGGATGCATTCAAACCACCCCATCTTCCCACCCAAGCCAGTGGTGGCATCAACGGCGACGTTGGGCCGCAGCTACCCGTCGATACGAATACACCACAGGAAGATGGACAGCATGGGGAACAGCCCTTTATCATTGGTTGGTGTTGGCATGCTTGATAAGTGCTTTAACAGGCAGCACACCCTGGCCATGGATTATATTATCCGTTGGCAAAGGATTGGGCGAATTGGCACTTTTAATACCTACCCTACGCCATTATGGACGAAGTCGGCTTGTGACATATTATCCCCTGGGGTTGCTATATTACACCTTTTACGTGCCCTTAATGTCGGCATGGGCTATATTTGGCCCCAAATCCTTTCGATGGAAGGGGCGAAACGTACAATAGCATCGGACCTCATAGCCCAACAGATCTTAGACAGGCTCTACTTTCCTGAGCCGCTGGAGCAGCTTTACGAAGAAACCGACGCTCCGCCATCAGTGGTGCGGGACGTGTTAATCCGACTGGTGGATGCAGGCATGGTGAGTGTGTTGGAATATGACAAACGACAATCTGATTGGCTACCCACTGCCATTTTCGATAAAGACAACTTGCTGGAATATCGGTTTGTAATCACACGCAAAGGATTAATGGTTCATAACCTATCTGCCGAATGATCTCTACAGATCAACAGAAAGGGCGATCACCAGCCTATTATGCCCGTCGTCGATTCCTCAAAAATAAACCCGCAGTACTTGGACTAACATATATCGCCTTCTTAGTACTTGTGGCCTTAATTGGCCATCCCATTCTCCCCGACCCTACTCCCCAAGCTAATGACATGGTGCTAGAATTGGAAACACAACCGCCCGGGTTTTCGATCCATTTGCTGCACATTCGGAAAAATCAGTCAGTTCCCACAGTATCATGGTGGGAACGATGGATATGGGGAACGCCCTCTTCGTTTGAGAAGGTACCCCTGATTCGATATCGAATGGGACGTGATTCGGTGTTCGTAGAACGTTTTATCGGCAACGATTCAGTCGGTGTGTGGGAAAGTTATTTTTTGCCAGATGTGGCTTATGCAATTGATCCGGAGAATCCTGGATGGACACCTACCGATCGGGGGATTCGTTTCCGCAATGTCGATGGAACAATGATGGAAGTTTCGTGGGACCACCTCCGTTCAAAAGTGGAAAAGGACCATATCGTATCGCAAACATATTGGCTTGGCACCGATCGATTCGGGCGTGACCTGCTTTCCCGTCTGGCTTTGGGTACGCGGGTGTCGTTGTCGGTCGGATTTATCGCGGTGATTATCTCGCTGATACTCGGCATTTTCATTGGATCAATTGGCGGATTCTATCGGGGCTGGATCGATGAAGTAGTGGTATGGCTTATCAACGTAGCGTGGTCGATTCCAACGCTGCTGCTGGTTATCGCCATCAGTATTGCACTGGGGAAAGGATTCTGGCAAGTGTTCGTGGCAGTTGGATTGACCATGTGGGTCAGTGTGGCCCGAATTGTACGCGGACAGGTATTATCTATTCGCGAACAAGAATACATCTCGGCAGCACGGGCATTGGGATTCCGATTTCCCCGAATGTTAGTGTTCCACATCCTCCCCAACATTGTGGGCCCCCTTATCGTGATTGCCGCCGCCAACTTTGCCACTGCCATTTTGTTAGAAGCAGGACTTAGCTTCTTAGGTATTGGCGTCCAACCACCCACCCCCTCGTGGGGATACATGCTGAATGACCACCGGGGGTACATTGTAGTAGATGCCGCCTATCTGGCATTTCTTCCCGGGTTAGCGATCATGCTGGCTGTATTGGCATTCTATTTGGTTGGCAACGGCCTTCGAGATGCCTTGGACGTCAAAATTAAGTGAAGGAGCCCCCTCTGGTTAACGCCTCCAACGCTTGTTCTTACGAATATACTCCTCGATAGCGCCAATGAGCGATCGGTGAGCTACTGAAGGAGCAAATATGTGGACTTCCAATCCTTTTTCTTCGGCACATTTTCGGGTATTCTCACCGAATACAGCGATCTTGGTGCTGTGAGGAGTATAATGGGGGAAATTCTTGAAAAGCGATTGAATACCAAACGGCGAAAAGAACGCAATAATGTCGTATTTTTCAATATCCAGATCCGATAAATCAGCTGACTCCACATGATAGAATACGGGAGCACTATAATCAAACTTATGTTTTTCCAAAAAACTGATAATATCTCTGGCACCTGTGTAGGTACTGGGGACGGGGAAAAAGAATCGTTCTTTTTTATATTTTTTAAGGGTTTTAAAGAAGCTACGTTTTCCCTCTTCCGGATAAAATATTTTCCGCTTTCGGTATGTAATAAATTTTTGGAGGTACTTGGCCACTTGTTCAGAAGCACAGAAATATCGCGTATCTGCTGGCATCTCGTACCGAATCCGATTCAGCAGCCCAAAAAAGTGATCAATGGATTTTCGTGAGGTAAAGATCACCGATGAGTAATGCTCAATGGGAGTTTTCTGGCGATAATATTCTCGGGTATTAATCGGGCGAATTGTGATAAAGGTACGATACTCAACAGTCACGTTATACTTCTCAAGGCGTGAAAAAGGCGATAATGCCTCATCTTGCGGCGGGTTTTGTGAGACCAAAATGCGCTTGATGGGTCGACGGCGCTTACGCCCCGGCTTGGCATTGTCGGCATTGGCTGAAATTGAAGACATTAAAGACGAAGTGCTTTTTGCTTGGAGGGACTTCGATATCGACGCATACATACGCTACAACTTCAGTTTTCCCTGTACTTAAATGGCAAGCACAGGCGTACCAAAAAAGAAAATTTGGACGGTGCAAAAATACAAAAATGACGCAAGGCGCCAAGAAAAAGACCTCCGATGAAATGCATTAATCATCACACCCAGTGCCATTGCAGAATAGCATACCCACACCATCCAAAGCATAATCCGAAAGAAAACTTCGACAGAGAATGCATGTAAGCCTCCGAAAAAGGCAATTCCCAACCAGATGATGCTGAGACGGGCCAGTGACTGCATCAGATTGCCCATATGATAGAATGCTTTCCATCCAAACAGGCCCACTATTTGAGCAAACCATGGCAGCAAATGCAACAACAGAAGGGTAGCCACCCCATGCCACGACATACCCATCCACCATAGCACCCATGGATGAAGCAGGACCATTATATCCAATGGCCATGGCGGATGTAAGAATACCTGACGGGCCATCACTTCTCCGCCATTCCACCATATCCAAAAGTGAGACCACCATCGTATTTTTTTCCAATATACAAACAGTAGCATTATCGCTACCCAAGCATAGTAATAAGCCGTTAATTGCACCCAATCATCGGATAGCATACTGCAAACGCACATGTAATAGTCCTTGAAAAGCAGTCATGGGGGTTGTTCCATAAGTCGCTACGAAATAGCCAATTGAGTAGCGGATGGCGGCTTGGCGTACGCGGAGGTAGGTCCCCCCCCCAAATGGCGTAATTTGATTACCGTTCGGATACAGTGATACTTTCCCCCCGAATGCCTTGAAGCCCAAGGCTAATGCGGTTCCCCATGTCCGTTCACCCCACACAGAAAGTACACCAAACTGAGAAGCTTCCAGCTGATTGGGACGAAATCCTGGAAGGTGTTTAATCCCCCCCAAGGAAAATGTTTCAGCTGCTGTGATGGTGGAATCATGAATTCGCCCCCCCTCCAACGAGCATCCAACTTCCCAAAGCCCATTTCCGAAAGAATGACGGATAATTGACAATCCATACAGCCGCCATGCTAAGTTGTCAGCCTCGGTACGGGCTGCCACTTCGCCCTGCAACATCTGCATGGGCATTTGCCATGGGTTCAACTTCGACACCCAATGTATTCCCATCAAGGACCACTGTTTTCGGATTGCCGGTGAGTCCGTGGCTAGCGAAGCATACGAGGTGGAACGCACACCGATGGCCAATTGCCGATTAACAGCCCACTGATAGGCCAGTTTCACTTCACCTTCAAGCCCAACGTACTGTGAATCCATTTGTCGTGTTTGGCCTCGTCCTTCAATTCCCAGTGCGGTTCCCGCCACGTAAGGTATAAAAAAACGTCCTTCAAGGCGACGATAGCCACCGCTGCGTTCGAAGAGCACTCGGGCGGTAATCGCTCGCCGCAGAAGGTTAAAAAATTCGGCGCGGGCATTTCCCATAACGCGAAAAACACGCCCGCTGCTTTCAAAACCCATCCATCCATCTACCCAGCCAGATTGGCGCACCTTAACAGGTAGCACCAGGTGAGCCTTTTGTGGGGTGAAAAATACCCGAAGGGGACCCGATACTTGCAGCCAGGAAATAGCGCGAAGCGAAGCCAGTACTGAATCAGCGGTCACCGGTGAAAAGGGGCTTCCGGGATGAAAGTCAATCATCCGCTCTAATGTGCGACGTTGAACCACCGGTT
>CAYVLB010000085.1:0-8346 GCA_964452325.1 uncultured Sphingobacteriales bacterium
AAACGCAATATCAGCATCTGGAGGCACAGCTTCACCAAGCCAATCAACAAGTAGCCGAACTCCAAGCAGGCCTTCAACAAGCGAACGCTGCTCGGCAAGATGCCGAGCAGCGCGCCAACCAACAACAAGAACAACTGCACCATGCCCGAGAAGAGCTCGCCGTCTTAAAAACGCAATATCAGCATCTGGAGGCACAGCTTCACCAAGCCAATCAACAAGTAGCTGAACTCCAAACCGGCCTTCAACAAAAAGCACATCTTGAAAGCGAGCTTCAAATCCACCAACAAGAAATCGCCCACCTTCAAAAAAAGCTCAACGAACAGGCCACTGAATTTGAAAATCAACTCCAAGAACGCGAGAATACCATTCGCCAGCAATGGCAATTGCAAGCCGAACATCTTCAAAACCAACTGGGTCGTGCCGAAAAAGAACTCCAACAACTCCAACACATTGCCCAAGAAAAAGCCAACCTGGAAGCAGCCCTACAGGCATCTCGCAAAGAAATCAACCTACTCAAAGAGCAAATGAATGAGCAGCGCCGTAGCTTCCAAGCAATGACCGAGCACATGCGGCAAGAATTTGAGCAACTCGCCCAAAAAGTTTTTGAGGAAAAAAGCGAAAAATTTGTCCGCCATAACAATGAGCAACTGGGGCAGCTGCTCACCCCTTTACGTGAACAATTAAACGACTTTCGAAAGCGTATCGATGAGACCGACAAAGCCCACCACGGACGCACCGAAGCCCTTAAACAGCTGCTGCACCAGCTCCACGAAGTCAATCAACGCCTCAGTGAAGAAGCCGTGGCGCTCACCCGTGCTTTGAAAGGACAAAGTCAAACGCAGGGTGCGTGGGGCGAGATGATTTTAGAATCGATTTTAGAACATTCTGGCCTTATCAAAGGGCAAGAATATTTCGTACAAGAATCGTTTACCCTTGAAGATGGGAAAAAAGCCCGCCCGGATGTAGTCATTCATTTACCGGAACATAAACGGCTTGTCATCGACTCCAAGGTCTCGCTGGTGGCGTTTGAAAAATATGTTAATGCCACCACTGATGAAGTACGGCAAAAATTGCTCAAAGAGCATATCCATTCGATTCGGCGTCACATTACCAACCTCCAGGCTAAAAACTATGCGGAACTGTTCGATGGGCAATCTCCGGATTTCGTGCTGATGTTCATTCCCTTGGAGCCTGCTTTTTCCCTTGCCCTCCAACACGACCGTGAGCTTTACAACTTTGCCTTCAATCGCCGGATTATATTGGTTTCACCCACGACTTTGCTAGCCACGCTCCGTATTGTACATTCAATGTGGCAAACGGAAAAACAGCGCCGCAATGCTGTTGAGATTGCCGAACGTGCGGGACGCCTTTACGACAAATTTGTAACCTTCTATCAAACCCTTCAAGAGATGGGGCAACGCATTAACCAACTTCAGCACGCTTATGAAAAAGCGACCGGCCAATTAGCCCATGGGCGGGGCAATATTCTTCGGCAGGTAGCTCACCTCAAAGAACTGGGTGCACGTGCCCGTAAGCAGCTGCCCCACTCCATCGATAATGACGATGACGATGGCGATGCCCTTCAGCCCCCCACCACCTGATGCAGCTCATCAATGGCCGTCTTCCATATTTGGCGAGCATCCTCCAGCTGGTCCTCATTGTCAAAATCGGTAATTGCCAAGACCGTATCACCCGTTAACTCATCTGGGATCAGCTCCATGTAAAGATACTCATCACCCTCCCGATCAACCCATCGAAACTTAATGTACTGGTTCCGCTTTCGTTCGATCATTTCTGCCCGTTCCTCGCTGCCCTCCCAAGTAAAGGTATATTCTTTACCCTTTACGGTTACCTTTTCAGCAAACCACCGTTGCAAGCCCGACGGGGTAGCGATGTACTGATAAAGCAATGACGGCGTAGTTCGAAAAAAGAATTCTACTGTGTACGCTGTTCGTTTGGCGGTTGACATATCCCCTGCATTTTTCACATTGCCATAACAAAGATATAGCATTTATCTAATTAACCCCCACATTAACAACAGGAAAATCAACTTTTACCCTCACATGTGGCGGGAATAGTTACATACAATGAGGAATTTACTACCTTGCTTGCCAATTTGTTGAGCTGTTGAGGGATGAAATTTATGTTATCTATCATTTTTTTGAGTCAAAAATTATTCAAATAGCCGATTGGGCAAGGTCTCCTCCGTAACTTTGTTCATAAATTGATATTTTTCACTATGAGTGATGTGGTGGTTGGCAAAAAGCTAGCAGCCCTATCCTATTTAGGGGATCAGCTACGTTGGCGGCTAAGGAAGGGACACGTTGTTAATGTTTTTCAAGAAGCCCAACGCAAAAATCCATTTTTCACCCCTGCTAACATCGAATTCGCATTCCGACACGTCATCAATTACTACTTGCATCCCGATAAACTTCGCCGATGGATTCGTCCTTATGTAACGGGATTGTCTAGCACGTCTCCGCGCACCGTCGGCATAGTAACTGCTGGCAATATCCCCCTGGTTGGTTTTCACGACCTCTTGGTAGGCTACATTTCGCCGCATTCTTTGCAAGTCAAGTTGAGTCGCAACGCTTCCGTTTTACTTCCTTGGATTTTTGAAACGTTATCTCGTTATGATCCATCTGTTAAGGAACGTATTCATTTCGTAGACCGCTTACGCACCATTGATGCCGTAATTGCCACGGGGAGCAATACTTCTGCACGTTACTTTGAATACTACTTTCGAGAATATCCCCGCATCATTCGGCATACCCGACGGTCTATGGCAATTATTGATGCGAACACTTCGGATGCAGATTTGGAGAAACTCGGCATCGACATATTCACCTATTTTGGGCTGGGATGCCGCAATGTCTCCCTATTGTGGCTTCCCAAAGGATTCCATATTGAGCGCCTTCACCGTGCATGGCAATCACAGTTTGCCTCGCTCATTGAGCACGCTAAATATGCCAACAACTACCTTTACTGGAAAAGCATTCTAGAGGTGGACAGGATTCCGCACCACGACTTTGGATTTGTCTTGCTCAAGGAAGAAGAATTATTGACTAGTGGGCTGGGCGTGATTCATTATGCCTGGTACGACGACATGAAAGAAGTCCGCCGCTTTTACAAAGCACATCGAGATCAGCTGCAATGCATTGTTTGCACGAACCGGCACTTTTGCCGAGACTCCTCTGTAAAAGTAGCTGCGGCTGGCAAGGCACAATTGCCTTCGTTACGGGACTATGCTGACGGAGTTGATACTATGGCGTTCCTGATAAAAATTGGGACACCCGATTCCACAATTTAGTCTATCCTATCAACGATGTTTCCAGTAAATGGGCTATTTCGGCGGTAAACGTCTTTTCGTATCGTTTGGCCTTAAATCCACTAACCCATCGGATCCCCCGTACCGCATTCGTCAGAAACAATTCATCAGAGACGAAAGGATCTTCCACATTAAGGGGACGTTCTTCCCACGGAATACCTTCGGCTTCGAAAATACCCAACAACACCCGACGCATGACGCCATCCACGCATCCTTCACTTAATGGTGGGGTCAGTACTTTTTCGTCCTTGATAAGAAAGACATTAGAACTGACAGCATCGGCAATTCGGGTATGATAATTTAAGATCAGGCAATCATCCACATGATTCTCTCGTGCATATATTGCTGCCATTACGTATATCAGGGCATTGGAAGTTTTGATATTATCAATGATTGTGGTGGTTTTTTCCATTGTGGGATAGAGGTCAATTTGCAGTCCCTTCTTATTGAGGGTAAATCCCGGCTGGACATGGGGTGCGGCCTCGATCAGAAATCGGGCTTTATTGGATCGGGGCAGGTAGTCGCCTCCTCGATCACGATACACACTGAGGCGCAGTCGGGCATTGCTTTCCACGCCATTTTTACGTGCGACTTCGAGCAGTTGTTCTGCCAAGAAAGTGGCTGACCATTGGGTAGGTACTTGCATTCCTAAAAAAGTCATCCCCTTACGAAGCCGTTGGTAGTGCACCTCCCATAATGGCATTTTCCCATCCAAGATTCGGATGGTTTCAAACAACCCATCCCCATATCGAAAGTTCCGATTGTCAACGTAGATAAGCGGCTGGTCGGCAGGTACCAATTCTCCGTTATAGCTGACGTATTGTTTTTTTTGCTTGCTATTCATTACTTCATGGCCGTTAGGTTATTCAACGGGGACTTCTTCATAAGTAAACGCTTCGAGGACATCACCTACTTTGACGTCGTTATAGCCATCCAATAAAATACCACATTCCATTCCAGCCCGAATTTCTTTCACCTCATCTTTGTAGTGTTTAAGGGAAGCGATGCGCGTTTGATGAATTATCACACCATCCCGGATGAGACGAATTTGGGCATCTGCGACCATTTTACCCACAGTTACTTGGCATCCTGCTACAGTTCCTATTTTTCGGATTTTGAAGATTTCTTTCACCTCGGCGGTGCCCAGTTGGACCTCACGCCTATCGGGCGCCAGCATTCCTTTGATGGCGTTTTTCACGTCTTCGATGACGTCATAGATGACGGAATAGGTTCGGATTTGAACATTTTCGGTTTCGGCTTTTTGCCGGGCTTTGGCACCAGGGCGTACATTAAAACCAATGATCACCGCGCGTGATGCGGAAGCCAACATCACGTCGGCCTCGTTGATTTCACCTACTCCACGATGGATAATACGTACCTCCAAATTGTCACGCGACAGCTTTTGCAAGGATTCTGCCAAGGCATCCACCGTTCCCTCGGTGTCACCTCGTATAACGAAATTCAACTCTTGATAGTCACCGGCTGCAATGCGCTTGCCTACTTCTTCCAGGGTGATGCGCCGATGGGCTTTATGTTCTTGTTCCCGAATAATCTGTTTTCGTTGGGAAGCAATTTCACGGGCGGTTTGCTCATCGGACGTTACGTAAAGAATTTCACCGGCAGGAGGGGCGCCATCAAGCCCCAGCAGTTGGACTGGGACTGATGGGCCGGCTGTTTTCACCGGCTGGTCAAACTCATCAAACATGGCCCGTACTCGGCCGAAGTTGGGGCCGACCAATACCGGGTCTCCTTTTCGGATTGTGCCACGCAACACCAATATCGATGCCACATATCCTCGTCCTTTTTGCATTTCCGACTCGAGGACTGCCGCCACTCCCCGCTTTTCCGGATCGGCTTTCAGGTCGCGCAGCTCCGCAATGGCAAGAATCGTTTCCAACAACTCGTCAATACCTTCACCGGTTTTTGCAGATACTTTCACAGCCGGATAATCGCCCCCCCACGCCTCGACCAAGAAGTTTTCTTCCGCCAGTTGTTGAAAGATCCGATCAGGATTGGCATTGGGTTTGTCAATCTTGTTAATTGCAAATACGATGTCTACGTCAGCGGCTTTGGCATGGGATAATGCCTCACGGGTTTGGGGCATCACCCCATCATCTGCGGCTACTACAATAACGGCAACATCTGTTACTTTGGCTCCGCGGGCCCGCATGGTCGTGAAAGCCTCGTGGCCAGGGGTATCTATGAAGGTAATTGTCTGGCCTTGCGGAAGATGCACCCGATAGGCGCCAATGTGTTGAGTAATTCCCCCAGCTTCTCCAGCCGCCACACTGGTCTTACGAATCTTATCCAACAGTGAAGTTTTTCCATGATCAACATGCCCCATCACTGTTACGATGGGTGGGCGGGCCTGAAGTCGTTCGGGGTCATCGGGTTCTTCGAGCGACTCTTCCTTCACCACATCGACAAACTCGATATTAAAACCAAATTCTTCTCCGATAATTTGGATACTTTCTTCTTCAAGGCGTTGATTGACACTGGACATGATACCCAGTTCCAAAAGTTTGCCAATGATAGCGGTGGCGTCAAGGTCCATCAATTGGGCCAGTTCTCCCACTGTAATAAACCGGGAAACTTGGATAGTACGTCCCTGCCCGTCAATAGCGGAATGTATCGATTGGGTATGTTGGGAGGATCGCCGTTGTTGATCTTTTTTTCGTTTACGGCGTATCCCGGCCCGCGAATGACGGCCCTTCGGCCGCACACCTGTCCAATCAGGAGAACGTGGGGCAGTATTTCGGGGACGGGGACGGTCGGTATTCGTCCAGGTGGTACCCAATGAATCCGATGATGAAGAGGCAAAATCATCAGACGATGTTACGGGACGACGTGGCTGACGTCTTTTAGTTTCGCGCTGCTGTTTTATTCCTTGTTTCAGTCTCCTATTTTTGTCTTCTGGTGAAGTAGTTTCTGAGGGCTTCTTGGGGGAAGGTTTTAACCTCTCTGGGTCGATGCGTTCACCTGTCCGGGTAGGCCCGGATATTTTGGCAGTTTCTTCGCGAATTCGCTGTTGGGTGTACGACGATGGCTTTTCCTCCTCAAGGTCAGTTGATTCGGCTGCCATTGGCGCAGAAGATGTAGCCGTTTTCTCTTCTGTTTTCAGGGATTTTACCGGGGAAGTGGATTGCCGATCGGGAGGTGATTGTGTAATTGGGTCTTCTGCGGTGGGGCTCGAAAGAGGGGCTGCTTTCGGTGGATTTGATGGTGGAGCTTGAGGCTTCTGCTCTTGAGTTTTTGCTGTTTTTTCCCCGACCAATCCACGTAGCCTTGTAAATTGTCCCCTCCCTTGCGCCTTGTCGCGAGATTTGGGGGGCACTTGCTGTCTGCCCCCGGGTGACACAACTGGTTTTTCTTTCCCTGAGGCAGCCTGGTCGTCCTTGCGGTCAGGCGAGGAGGGTTGCTCGTCCGTACCTGGGTCTGGCGATTCTTCCTTTGGTTCAGGAGGTACTGTGGGGGCTTGGTCTGCATCTTCTGCTTCCTTTATCGACCGGCTCATCACTGCCTGCATCTTCTTATAGTCACTAATTAATGCCTTGAGACGATCTGGATTTTTTTCTTTCAAGACCACATAAAACACCTCCAACGAGACCCTTGAGTTGGCCTTAATATCTGTTGGCTCGCCCAACCGTTCCACCACTTTTCGAATGGTGACGATTCCCACTTTTGCTTCCTCTCGCACTTCCTTCACTTTAACCCGCGTCCGGTTGCTACAAGCTGCCTTAAAAAGGCTAAATTCTTCCTGATTGATTTTTATCATAAAAACCTGTTCGATTCGTTAGTTATTTTTTTAGCCGGAGGCCATATCTGCCAAACGTTTTTGGAGAATTTTCTTCACCTCCTCAATGGTTGCCACATCCAATTCGGTACGTTGTGCTAGCTCTTCATTCTCCATCTCAAGGACATCCTGAGCTGTATCCAGTCCGATTCGTTTTAGGTCGTCAATGATCCATTCATCGATCTCATCAACAATCATTTCAAGGTCCAAAGTATGGTCTGTCTCGACGCCTTCCCGATAAAGATCGATTTCATATCCTGTTAGTTCTGCTGCCAATTTAATATTAATTCCCTCACGCCCTACTGCACGGGCAATTTGGTCGGCTGGCATATACACAGCTGCACGTCGGGTATCTGGATTGATTTCCACCCGACTCACCTGGGCGGGCACCAAGGATCGGGCAATCAGCAAGGGGATATTGTCAGTGTGAGGAATCACATCGATATTTTCATTGCGTAATTCATGAACAATGCCCCGGATACGTGACCCACGCACCCCCACACAGCTACCCACCACATCAATCCGATCGTCAAATGCTTCAACGGTGATTTTTGCTTTGCGTCCAGGGCGTCGTGCCACCCGCCGGATGGCAATTAAACCTTCTTGGATTTCCGGGACTTCTTGGGCAAACAGGCGCATTAGAAAACGCGGATCTGTCCGTGAAAGGATAATCTTGGGTCGTCCGTTTTCAATGATGACATCTTTCACTACGGCCTTAACGTCGCTATCTTTTCGAAAATACTCCCGGGGGATGGACTCTGAGCGCGGTAAAATCAATTCGTTGCCTTCTTCGTCAAGCAGCCGAAATTCATTTCGCCGCACCTGACTGACTGTGGCTACTACCAGTTCTCCGATTCGATCGGAATATTTTCGGCGGGCCCGTTCGAGTTCGATCTCATTTAGCCGTCGTTGGAGCGCACTCTTAAACCGTTGCATGCCACGCCGTCCCAGCACTTGCGCAATTGGAACTTCTTCGTCAAATTCTTCGCCCACTTCGATTTCAGGGTCTTCTTCCCGTGCCTGAGAAAGGGGGACCTCAGCACTAGGATCTTTCAATGCATCATCGGCCACCACCTCCTTGGTGCGCCACACTTCGACTTCACCGGTTTGGGGATTTACCAAAATATCAAACTCAATGTCTTGGCCGAAATGGGACTGCAAAGCCTCTTGTAGCGCCCCCATCACCACCTGTTTTAACTCTTCCCGTGTGACGTTTGCGGTGGCT
>CAYVLB010000086.1:0-8123 GCA_964452325.1 uncultured Sphingobacteriales bacterium
CAGGACGGGGTAGCCAATTCGTCGGGCAAGCTGAATGGCTTCGTCGGGGGTGGTGGCTACGCCATATCGTGGGTAAGGGATCTCCAATTGTTCGAGGAGGGCGGAAAATCGTCCCCGATCTTCTGCCATGTCGAGGCTGTCGTAGGAAGTACCTGCAATGGGAAAACCTGCCTTATGAAGGTTGTGTGCCAATTTGAGGGCGGTTTGCCCACCTGTCTGTACGATGACACCTGTAGGTTGTTCATATTCGAGGATTTCACGCACGTGTTCCCAAAAGACGGGTTCAAAATAGAGGCGATTGGAAACATCGAAGTCGGTGGATACGGTCTCGGGGTTACAGTTGATCAGGATGGCTTCATGGCCGGCTTCCTGGATTGCTCGTACTGCATGAACGCAACAATAATCGAATTCAACGCCTTGCCCGATTCGGTTGGGGCCGGATCCCAAGACGACATAGCGGGCGGTGTTGCGGTGGGGTGGAGTGGGGAGTTCGCTGTCTGTCTCGAATGTTGAGTAAAAGTAGGGTGTGGGAGAGGGGAACTCGGCAGCGCAAGTATCTACCATCTTGTATGTGCGGCGGATACCTGCTTGCTGGCGATGGGCATATACTTCGTCTTCGGTGCATCGGAGGCGTTCGGCGATGTGGGCATCACTGAATCCTGCCCGTTTGAGTCGTTGGAGCAGGTCGTTGGGGAGGTTGTCGATTGAATAGCGCATCAGCTGACGGTCGAGGTGGACGATTTCATCAATCTGACGTAGGAACCATCGATCGATTCCCGTAATGCGTTGAATCGTGCTGATGGGGACTTGGCGATCGATCGCCTCACGTATCATGAATACCCGTTCTTCGCGGGGTGGGTTGAGCTGTTGGAGTAATTCTTGGGGGTGTTTGAGTGGGGGTAGGTGAGTTTTAAGTCCGGTGTAGCCTTTTTCGAGTGATTGGCAGGCTTTTTGGAGGGCTTCGGCGAAGCTGCGTCCAATGGACATTACTTCACCTACCGATTTCATTTGCATGCCTAAGGTTCGATTGGCCCCTTCGAATTTGTCGAAATTCCAGTAGGGCATTTTGACCACCACATAATCGAGGGTAGGCTCAAAATAGGCAGAGGTTTGTTGGGTGACAGGATTTTTGAGTTCGGGCAAGGTGTATCCGATGGCCAGTTTGGCGGCAATTTTAGCGATGGGGTAGCCGGTTGCTTTGGAGGCCAATGCCGAGGAGCGCGAAACACGAGGGTTAATTTCGATGGCGATGATTTGTTCGTTGGTGGGGTTGAGGGCAAACTGAACATTGCACCCACCGGCGAAATGTCCCAAGCTGCGCATCATCCGGAATGCATAGTTGCGCATTTGTTGAAAGGCGACATCGGATAGGGTCATGGCAGGCGCCACAGTAATGGAGTCGCCAGTGTGGACGCCCATCGGGTCGAAGTTTTCGATGGTACAGATGATGGCGATGTTGTCATCGGCATCGCGAAGTAGTTCGAGCTCGAACTCTTTCCATCCCAGCAGGCTTTTTTCAATCAGTACTTCGTGCACTGGCGAGAATTCGAGGGCGCGGGCGAGTGCTTGTTCCAATTCTTCCCGCCGATTCACGATAGCTGCTCCTGATCCTCCTAACGTATACGATGGGCGGAGCACAAGGGGATAGCCGATTTGTTCGGCAATTTCTTTTCCTTCCAAGAAGGATCTTGCAATGGCGGAAGGTGCTACTGGGATGGATATGTCATTCATCAACTTTCGGAAGGATTCCCGATTTTCGGTGTTTTCAATGGCGGCGAGGTCAACCCCGATCACGCGGACGTTGTGTTGTTGCCACAAGCCGTTTTCTTCGGCTTGCTTGCATAGGTTGAGGGCGGTTTGCCCGCCCATGGTAGGTAGGACCGCATCAATCCGGTGTTTTCGGAGGATTTTTTTAAGCGAATCGAGGGTTAATGGCCATAGATAGATGTGGTCGGCATTGATGGGGTCGGTCATGATGGTAGCGGGATTTGAGTTGATCAGGATTACTTCAATCCCTTCCTCTCGTAGTGCACGGGCGGCTTGCGTGCCGGAATAGTCGAACTCGCAAGCTTGCCCGATAACAATCGGGCCACTTCCGATGATTAATACTGACCGAATCGATGTGTCCGGTGCCATAGCAGATGGTGCCTACGTAGAAGTATGAGCAGGTGTGGGTTATTTTTTGATTTCCATCCACATGTGGATATCTTGGGTGGGGCGGTCGAACCGATCTCGGGGTTGAGCGGCAATTTTTTCTGCTACTTCAATCCCTTTTACGACTTCTCCGAAAACTGTATAGCTACCATCGAGGAATGGTGCGCCGCCAATGGTTTTATATAGGTTCCGTTGTTCGGGTGTAAATTTGATTTTCATGCGTTGTTCGATCTGATTGAGTTCGTCATCCGAGAATTTGCGGCCCGTAACGATGTAGAATTGAGATCCTGATGAACGGCGTTGGGGGTTAACTTGGTCACCCATCCGGGCGGCGGCCAGGGCACCCCGTTTATGAAACAGGCCGGGCTTGATTTCGGCAGGAAGGGTATAGCCAGGTCCACCCGTGCCCAGCATTTGCCCGGGTTGGGCATTACGGGAGTTGGGATCGCCTCCCTGGATCATGAATTGAGGTATGACCCGGTGAAAAAGCAAGCTGTCATAAAATCCTTGCTTGACCAGTTTTAGGAAATTATCCCGGTGGATCGGGGTTTGATTGTAGAGTTCTACGATGATATCTCCGAAGTTGGTGTGGATGATGACCTGTGGGTTCGATCGGTGAGATTGGGCGTGTGCATTGGGGTGCAGCAACATTACAAACAAGCCGATTAGTATGTAGCGCATTTTCGGTGTGGTTTTGGAACGGCGAAAATGGTGAAAATTTGGTAAGTGGGATAGTTCAGCGGATGCTTGGTTTGTCCAGAGGATTTGTGAGGTAGTTGGTGTGGGTGGGGGCGGTGCCTACTTTTTGTTGTATTTCGGCCCACAATTGGTGGAGGTTGACGTGAGCGATCTGATGATCGGAAAGTGACCGACAATAATCTAGGAGAAATGCATCCAGTCGATCGCCCAAGGCTTTAGCGAATGCATAGGGGAGGTCGGGTCGGAAAGTGACCAGCGAATATTTAGAGTTGTATTCTGGGATTTCTCTTTCCAGCCGTATCTCGAGTTGTCGTTTTCGGACGAAGACGGGGTTTGCCACATGGTCACGCATTTCGTAGAAGTTGGCTTCGGCAAGGTCAGCGATGGCATCGGTGTCGGGCTTTCGGGAAGGTGGGTAGGTTTCCATTAAGCGGTCCCAGTTGTCGTCGAAATGGTTTAATAGCTGGTTGATGATCCGGCAATCTTCGAAGGAGCAAATCATTCCTTGTCCATAAAAAGGCACAATGGCATGGGCGGCGTCGCCAATCAGAAGGAACTTGTGGTTGATTTGCCATGGATAGCATTTGAGGGTGGCTAGTGATCCGGTAGGGTTGTTGAAGAATCGTGTTTCGAGCTGGTCTAGTAGTGGGTATGCGTCGGGGAATTCTGTTTGGAAGAAGGATCGTACGTCTGCAGGTGTTTGAAGGTTGGCGAAACTTTTCTTGCCTTCAAATGCCAGAAATAGGGTGACTGTAAAGCTACCGTCTTTATTGGGCAGGGCAATCATCATGAATTGGTGTCGTGGCCATATATGAAGGGCATGTTTTTCGATTTGAAAGTTACCTGTTTTATCGGGAGGTATGTAGAGCTCTTTGTAGCCATGGGTGAGATACTGCTGGCTGAAGGAGAATCGGTAAGGGGCACTTCGTTGTAGGAAGGCGGCTCGAATAGCAGAGGGAGCACCATCTGCGCCAATGATGATATCTGCGGAGCGTTCGTAGATGTTTTTTGATGTTTCGTCGCGGAGGATAATTGTTCCATGACGAAGGTCCGCATCGAGGCATCGTTGCTTAAATTGTATCCATGCCCCGGCTTCTTCTGCAGCACTCATCAGCAAGGCGTTGAGCTCTCCCCGCATGACCGAGTTGATGTGTTGTTGTTTTCGTCCGCTATAGGGAAGTAGATAGGTGTTGCCGTGTTTGTCGTGGATGAGCCGTCCTTTCATGGGGATGGCGTTTTGTAGGACTCGATCGGCCATCCCTACTTGTTGGAGTGCTTCAATGCCACGGTCGGAGAAAGCCAGGTTGATGGAACGACCGGCGGGGATATCTTCTTTGCGGAGATCGGGGCGGCGTTCATACACTTCTACTTCGTAGCCTCGCCGGGCCAACATAAGTGCCATTAAAGATCCGGAAAGACCAGCCCCTATGATGATGATTTTCTTTTTCGGCATGGTTGCTTGGATTTAAGCATGCTCTTTGAGTGCTTGCTGGAGTCGAGTCATAAAGTGATAAATATCCTCAAAGGAGTTGTAGAGGGGTACGGGAGCTGCCCGAATTACATCAGGTTCACGCCAGTCGACGTATACATCAGCACTGGTAAGGGCTTCATAGACGGATCGTCCCACATTTTCAATGCGGATGGATAGTTGGCAGCCATGTTGTGCGTCTTCTTCGGGTGTAATGATCTGAATACGGGGATCGTTTAGCGCATCGAGTGCTGCCTTGAAGTACTGCCACATTTGCAGTGATTTGGTTCGGAGGGCATGCATTCCAGCTTGATCGAAGATTGCCAATGAGGGACGGAGGGCTGCCATCAGTAGGATGGGGACATTACTTAGCTGCCATGCTTCGACGGTGGGAAGTGGGGTGAATTGGTCAGGCATGGCAAAGCGGGTGGCTTTATCGTGTCCCCACCATCCTTCAAATCGGGGGATGGAGGGCTTGCCCAAATGACGCTTGTGTACAAAGGCGCCAGCAACTCCCCCAGGTCCGCCGTTTAGGTATTTGTAGGAGCACCATGCTGCAAAGTCGACTCCCCAGTCGTGCAATCGAAGGGGCACGTTACCGATGGCATGGGCTAGGTCGAACCCAACGGTGATCCCTGCTTGATGGGCATGCCGAGTAATTTCGGCCATGTCGAGTAGTTGGCCAGTATAGTAGTTTACACCGCCCATCAGTAGGAGTGCGATCTCGTCTCCATGTTGGGTTAGGATATCGTAAAGTGCGGCATGATCAAGGGTCCCATGAGGGCCCTCTGGAGCGATAATAAGGTGTTCGGCGGGGTTGAATCCGTGATATCGAATTTGACTTTCAACGGCATATCGATCGGAAGGAAATGCATTGGGTTCAATGATGATTTTGCAACGTTTGGCGGTAGGTTGATAGAAAGATACCATCAGCAAGTGGAGGTTTACCGTGAGGGAATTCATGGCAGTAACCTCTTCGGGCATTGCCCCTACTAGTCTGGCCAGTGGGGGGATAAGTGTTTCGTGGTAGTCTACCCATGGAGTGTGGGCCCGGAAGTGGCCATCTACTCCATAGCATGCCCAATCTTCAATTTCTTGTAGGACTGCTTCTTGGACCTTGCGGGGTTGGAGGCCTAATGAGTTGCCGGTGAAGTAGACGACGGGACGGCCCGTCTGCGATTTGGGAAACAGAAAATCTTCCCGATAAGAATGTAAGGGATCTTGTGTATCGAAGCGTTGGGCGTCTTCGATCGAAAGCGTCATTTTTGGGAGTGTTTAGGTGGGTAAATCATACTCAGCGGGGTTTCGGTCAAGCCATGCGAAAGCGCTCCGATAGAGCATCCATCGGCGATCATCATCGGTCAGCTCTTTCGTGGCTTCGATAAGTTGACCGGGAACCTGTTCCCCCAACACAAAGGGGTAATCGGTGCCCAAAGCAATTTTATCTACTCCTACTAATTGTTTCAGTTGAAGCAGCATGGCGGGGTCGTGCACCAATGAGTCGACGTAAAATCGTCCCAGGTAGTGATCGGGTGGGATCGGGTTGTCTACTGCGCAGAGGTCTGGACGGACATTAAATCCGTGGCGAATGCGTCCCCATATGCCGGGGAAGGCTCCCCCTCCGTGGGCAAATGCGACGCGGAGGCGCGGATGTCGTTCGAAGACGCCACTGAAAATCATGGTGGAAATGGCCAGGGCAGTTTCGGTAGGCATACCGACCAGCCATTGGAGCCAGTATTTGTCCATTCGGTCGGGACATAACATGTCCCAGGGGTGGACGAACACTGCTGCATTCCATTGTTCGGCGGCTTCCCAGAAAGGTTCAAAATAAGGATCTCCTAAATTATGGCCGTTGACGTGCGTGCCAATTTCCACACCCGCCATTTTCAGTTCATTCATACATCGTTCAAGTTCTTGGATGGCCAGATCGATGTTTTGCATGGGTAAACTTCCGAGCCCAATGAATCGGGTGGGGTATTGGTTGACCACTTCTGCGATATGATCATTGATAAATTGGTTGACCTCTAGGGCATGTTGGGGACGGGCCCAATAGGAGAACATTACAGGCACCGTGGAGAGAACCTGTACTTGAACTCCATGCTGATCGCACTCTTCAATACGAATGCCCGCATCCCAACAGTTGGCTTCAATCCGTCGGAATATTTTGCCATTTTTGATCATGTTGGCTTGGCAGCATCCGTGGGGCTGCAGTGAGATGAATCCTTCATACCCGAATTTTCTGGAAAAATCAGGGATTTGAGGAGGAAGTATGTGGGTGTGAATATCGACACGCGGCAATAGGGTCATGGCGTTGTTTTTAGGGGCGGTTAAAGATAATGCATGCAAGGGAGATGTTTATTCTGCGAATTGGGCACATGCATTGGTTACTAGCGAGGGTGGTTGGGCGACTTGCGGAGGGAGTTTTAGTACTCGAAAGCGATCTGCGGGAATTCCAGTTAGGAATACGTAGGTTTGATCTCCCCATATATTTTGGTAAGGATTCTTATTGACGGAAATGGGGTTGATGGCATAGAGCTGGATCCCACCACCGTCATCAGCACAATACATTCCATATTCTTGAAGGGCTCGGGCAATGATTTTTTCGTATTCTGACAGTCCCAAGCTGTCGAGGTTGAGGGTTGGATCCAGTTGGATTCGGGCACCTTCGGGGATAGCCCAGGGATCGTTGGAGGTGCCGTCACTTTCAGTGGCTGGGGGGACAGGGCCTCCTGCCTTGGTGTGATCATAGCTAAATATAAGGGCATGTGGAATATATCCATTGGCAAGTTCTTGGGGCCATATCACCCCTTGTAGGAGTTCAAAACCAGATCCTCGAGCAGAAAATCCTCCTGGGAAAATGCCATTACTTTGGATGGGAATAGCGTTGCCCCAAGAAGCTTTCCATTCTCCATTTCGATACTTAGCTTGCCAGAAGTCATAGATACATCCGTCCTCTCGACTTATGATGACCATATGTCCGTCATCTTCAGGATCGGGTTCTGCGAATTCCGGAATAGGAACGTTTTTAAGATAGCGTTTAGGGGCCCAGGATGCTGTGAGTTTAACATCATACCGAGGAGTTTGGGAAGAAGCGTAATAGACCGGAACGGTCCATTTTTTTACTGCTATAAGAAAAGATTGTTGGGCTTGTTCTATTAGGCTTTGTACCATGGTCGAAGAGTTAGGATCGATTGCTGCGGTATCTGGGATTTTCTCCCAGAAAGGGGATTGTTCTCTAAAAGCCTGGAAATATTCGAGCGTTTCGGGTTTGTTAGGTGTTGGATCGGATTCTTTATCACATTTCCACAACAAGGCTAAGAGTGTAAATGCGATAAGATATTTACTTGTTTTTTTAATGACGAGATGACTCCATGACATTTTTCTATGATATTGAGAATGCTGCTTACAAATGTAAGGTTATTGGAGTTATTGGGGGTAAGGTAAATCATAGCTGTGGACTTGTTATTTTTCAGTGCTAATTTTGTTTTTGTGAAATTGCGTCGATGGTGGTTGCGTGGTGGCGTGTTGGGAATGTTGTGGGTATTTCTATGGGGATTTTACGGGAAGGAATGGGGTTGGTATAGGGGGTTGGAGTGGGTATGGATGAAATGGGTAGGTTATCAGCTTTCGAATCATTTGGAATTTTCGATTCGATGGATGGATCGGTGGGTTGGTGCGTGGGAGTTGCAAGAGGGTGCTTCCCCGATGGTGGAGGAAGGCTTGGCGCGGGGACGTGAGCATCAGTTATATTTGTTTGGATATCGGGGGGGGCAGCTCATATTCTGGTATACACAGCAGTATC
>CAYVLB010000087.1:0-7984 GCA_964452325.1 uncultured Sphingobacteriales bacterium
CTTCACGGATGTGTGGAGGGGCTTTTTTAGTCGCACACAAGTCAAAACGCCATATTTGAAATTTCCACCACGGCTGGGGAAAGTGAAGGGATGATTCGATAGAGGGGCGCAGGCAAAGCCGGTAATGATGTTCCATAAAATCAGACAAGAGGCTGGGCAGCATGGAGTCTGCCGTCAGCAAGCGTATGTCGGAACGGAGTAAGGCCAGGTACGGATCGTGAATGTGATGGAATGCCAACAAAGAATCCATCCAAGGCATGGCAATCATACCGCCAAGTGGAATGATTCGGAGGCGTTGCCAAAGGTCGGTCTCCTGCAGTGGATGAAGGTACGGGGTGGGGAAATCTGGAGTCATAAAGTAAGTATACGCCGTTGACAACAGGCGTCTCAACTCGCGTTCTACAATTTGCCCATTACGGAGATAGGCTACACTTGCATTATAAATATGATAGGACATCCAGATAGCCACTGCCAATAGCAACCATTGGGCCCATTTCGACAGCACGGACAAAAGGACTTGCCTGCCACTGTTTTTGCGAATCACCCATCCCCAGCCCATTAGCACGCTTAATGGAAAAATGGACCGTTTGTGAGGGAATTTCAATATAACCGTTACTATCAAGATAATACCCCCCCAGAAAGCTAAGGTGGCAATGGCTGCATAGAGGTCTTTCTGGGTGCCAACCCCTATTAAAAACATCAATACGAGCCATACAAATACCCACCACATGGTGGGAGCAAAGCGTGGGCTCGTCCAAAGGAGTACCGCATAGGTGATCAATCGGTTGAGGGATAATTTCTTGATGAGTTGGGTGCTTAGGTGAAGGGACTGAAGGTGTGCTAATGAATAGATTGAATGAAAATAAAAATGACGTCGGAAAAGGGCTAAGTCATTAGGCGTCCATCCCAACTTATGCAACAGTTCCGGGTAGCGATCCACCCGAAAGTCATGAATAGCTGCTCGCAGCCGATTGTATTGCCAGTAATATCTCCACCCTTCATCCCTATCATAGTGGAATTGGTTAATCCCCATCAACAAAGCCATTCCCACTAATACGCCAGGAACGACTTTCAATTCGGAGGTTGGGAGGTGGTGGGTTTCCCATGCATGCCATATCCATCGGCAAACCCACAGGACGCCTACAATCCCGGCTGCAGAAGGGCGCAATAGAAATCCTAGAACTCCCATGGTTCCAAGAAGGATTTTTTGCCGCCAAGTGGTCGTGGCATCCCATCCCATAATGGGCAATCCCATCCCCAGGATAGCCAAGATTGTGAATTGAAGATGGAGCATCAGCCACCATCCAGCCGTGCCCAACACCAACAAATGTACGAGCAGGCCGCGCGCTTGCCATCGCTGCATGAGAAGTGCTCCCATCGTGGCAAAAACGCTCCACAATCCGATAACCAACATAAGGCCATACCATGGAACATGGGGTGTCCACCGATAAAGAACAGCCAAAACGGCTCCCACCCAGTAATGCGAAAAGACCATATACTCGGAGGCGGGCCATCCGGCCAGTTTTCCAGATACCATCCACCAGAGTGCTACATCATCATTGGTCAAGTATATGGGGCGGGCAACAGCATAAAAAAGCCCCCATATCAAGGCATGGAATACAAAAGAAGCCATCCAAGGATGGCGTTGCCAGAAGTGGGTCACGTATCGATGGATTTTTGGCGCTGGATAAGGTCGGATATCAGTTGATAAAGTTCTTTCCATTGGGGTGTGGCTTCCAGCATGCGTTGATGGAGTTGCAGGGTATTTAGGTCTCCGCGCAACGCGGGTCCGGTTTGGGCATTTTCAGGACCAATGGAGAGTGCTTTATGGATGGTTTCTTCGAGGATGGGCCCCAGGATGTCAGTGGTATATTCGAAAGGGGATACCAGATCGAAGGCAATTTTTAACAAATAGTTCACAAAATTGTTGGCAAAAACCCCTGCCAGGTGGATTCGTAGGCGTTGATCGGCATCGGATGCGTGGCTTTTTCCGGTCAACTGTTGCGCCACCCGATGAAGCATTACTGCGTCGGGATGATGTTCCGCTTCTATGAAAATCGGGAAATCGGAACGCTTTAATGGCTGTCCATAGGTGAATGAAGAAAACGGATAGAAAACCGCATTGCGGCGATATGCACTTCCTGCCCGTTGGACAGGTACGGCAGCTGCCGTATGGGCGACCACCACATCAGAAGCGGTTGTCAAACGCCATTGTGAAAACAAAACTTTATCGGGTACGCAAACCAGCACCAAGTCTTCTTCTTCAAATATTGCCTGATGGGCAGGAACCCACCGGGCGCGGAGAAGATGGGCCAACCGTTCTCCCGATGCTTGGCGCAGAGAGGCTATCTGAACAATTCGATACCCCCGATGATATAATAGATGTCCCAAATGCCATGCCACATTACCCGCTCCCACCAAAGAAACTTTCATCTTTGTACGGTGTTAATTAAAATACCTACCGGGCACAAATCTACAGGAATAACGGCCTGATTATGAATTACAACCCAAATGACACCATCGCTGCATTGGCCACTCCACCGGGCGTTTCAGCCCTTGGAGTAATTCGGATATCGGGTCCGGAAGCGCTTGAGGTGGTGGATCGTTGTTTCCGGGGGCGGCAATGTCCACGAACTATGAAAGGCTACCGGGCAGCCTATGGGCATGTTATGGACAGTAGCGGCAACCCCATTGACGAAGTGGTGATTGTGGTATATCGATCGCCTCACTCTTATACGGGCGAAGACTTGGTGGAAATTTCAGGACACGGGTCACCCTACGTATTGCAAAAGATCTTGGAACGCCTTTTGGAGTCGGGAGCCCGTGCTGCCATGCCGGGTGAATTTACGCTTCGGGCTTTTCTTAATGGAAAGCTAGACCTTGCCCAGGCCGAAGCTGTTGCCGATTTGATTGAATCTTCCAATGAAGCACAGCATCGAACCGCTCTTTACCAAATGCGGGGACACTTTTCAAAGGAAATCGCCCAACTACGGGAACGCCTTATCAAGGCAGCCGCTTTGATGGAATTAGAGCTGGATTTTGCCGAAGAAGATGTGGAATTTGTTAATCGAAGTGAGCTCCAACATCTCATCAAATCGATTGGGTCATGGCTCCAACGATTGGCAGAGTCGTACCAGTGGGGACGGGTGATCAAAGAGGGCGTCCACGTTTTAATCACCGGCCGCCCCAACGTTGGGAAATCAACACTGCTCAATACCCTATTAGGAGATGACCGGGCAATTGTATCGCCCATTGCGGGGACAACCCGTGACGTGATCGAGGATATGCGCGTGTACAAGGGAATTATCTACCGATTCCTCGACACTGCGGGGCTCCGATCAACAGACGACGCTATCGAGCAAATGGGCATCTCCCGAATGTTACAATTCGCACCCAAAGCCCATTGGATTCTTTTTATCGTCGACTTAACGGTTGAAAATCCCAAACGTTGGCAACTTCCCCAAAGGTTAAGGGCTTGGAAAGAAAAGGTTATCCTGTTGGGAAACAAAATAGACATTGCCTCCCGACCTACGATATCCGAATTTCAGAAGCGTTTTCCACAGATGCTTATGATCAGTGCATCGGATCCGACATCGGCAGACAAAGTGCTCGCCTTACTCCATCACCACACTGTCCGTTCCCAAACAACAGACGGCACACCCATTGTCAATGCACGTCACTACGATGCGATCATTAAGGCAAAATCCGCCCTTGAACGGGTAAGCAACAACCTGACGCACCAGCAGCTTCCCACTGATCTAATTATCCCCGACCTTCGCGAAGCATTAGATCAACTGAGCACTATCACCGGTGATATTGTTACCGATGACATTCTTGGACACATATTCAGCCGATTCTGCATTGGTAAGTAGGAAGCTATTTTTCTTTGAAGATAATCCGAAGGGGAACGCCTGAGAAATCAAACGCCGAACGTATTTTGTTTTCCAAAAACCGACGATACGACGGCGATATGAGGGTAGGATGGTTGGCATAAAATAAAAAAGTCGGAGGGGTCCTTTGTGGAACTTGCATCGCATATTTGATGCGGATAAGTTTTCCGAGGCGAGATGGCGGATGATGGGCTTTCAGAATGGGTTGGATGAACCGATTAAATTGGGCTGTGGGGATTTGTCGATGAAGGTTTTGCTGCACTCTCCCAAGCGCTTGTAATACTTTGAGGAGGTTCTTACGTTTGGTGGCGGAGGTGAACACAAGGGGATAGTCAGCAAAGGGAGCAGTTGCCAAACGGACGTCGGCTTCAAAGTGCCGATAATCGATATCCGCAGGGAGGAGATCCTTTTTGTTCATCGCCACCACCACACCCTTGCCCTCTTCCAAGATCTGGTGTAATAAGCGCAAGTCCTGAGTGGTAACGCCCTCGGTGGCATCAAATATTAGGATCACCACGTCAGCAAATCGAATGGCTTGGCGAGTACGTTGAACGGAAAACGACTCGATGGACGAAGTAATTCTGGGACGGCGACGCACGCCGGCAGTATCGATCAAGGTGAACTCATAGCCGAAACGTCGAAATGGTACGGCGATGGCATCACGTGTAGTTCCCGCAATGGGCGATGTGATCAGGCGTTGTTCGCCTAAAAGGGTATTCAACAAGGTGGACTTCCCAACGTTGGGACGCCCCACCACTGCCACACGGGGTCTTGGGAACAATTCATCGGATAGGGTTGAAGGGACTTTAGCAAAATTTTCCACAACCGCATCCAACAAATCCGCTACGCCCCGCCCATTCCGGGCCGACACCGCAATCACCGGATTAATTCCCAATCGGTGGAACACAGGGACTTCCCATTCCCGCCGAGGACTGTCTACTTTGTTAACCGCTATGATAACAGGCTTGGCCATCCGACGCAACGTACGGGCCAGGTATTGATCTTCTTCATGAATTCCCACCTCAACATCGGTAAGTAATATCAACACATCCGCCTGTTGGATGGCTTTTTCGATCTGTCGTTTCACATGGGATGCAAATGGGTCGAGTATATCAGGAGCATATCCCCCCGAATCCATTATCAGAAATACAGTTCCTTTCCATTCGACCGGTACGGCCTGAATATCGCGTGTCACACCGGGCATGTCTTCGACCACTGCCACCCGCCGCCCCAAAATGCGATTAAAGAGGGTTGACTTACCCACATTGGTACGACCCACAATTAATACGCGCGGCATTCCAATGCTCATCCCTCATAGCCGAATTGACGAAGATAGCGAGGGTTTTCACGCCACCCCTCCCGAACCTTTACGTACGTCCGCAAATACACTGGCTGGCCCAGTATCCGCTCAATCTCTTTGCGAGATTCCTCACCAATTTGCTTCAAACGGCGCCCCTTTTTTCCAATAAGAATAGGTTTCTGAGAAGACCGGTTGACAAATATTTCGGCATCGATTTCAACCACGCCCCGTTCGTTTTCAGCCATCCGTCTCACAACGACCTCTGTTGAATAAGGCACCTCTTGGTGGAGATATTGGAAAATTTTCTCACGAATCATCTCGGAAATCAGGAATCGTTCGGAACGATCGGTCACCTGCTGCATTTCAAAATATGGGGGATGGTGGGGGAGGTTTTCAACAACCGCAGGAATAATACCTTCCACACCTGCCCGATGTAGGGCAGAAATTGGGAATATCCGCGCAGTAGGAAGATATGTTTGCCATGTGTCCACCCACTGACGCACTTGCTGCTCCTCAGACAAATCAATTTTATTAATCAGAAAGAAAAACGGGGTTTTCACGCGCATCCACTTGCGAACGGCATTGGGGTCTTCCCGATTGATAATACGGACATCCGTCATATACATCAACACATCGGCATCATCCACCGCCTGCTTGACAAACTGCATCATGGCATTCTGCATCCGGTATGCAGGCCGAATAATCCCCGGCGTATCTGAAAACACTATTTGATAATTTGGCCCATTAAGGATTCCCAATATTCGATGACGGGTAGTTTGGGCTTTGGGTGTGACAATAGATATTTTTTGGCCAACCAAAGCATTCAGCAGGGTTGACTTACCAACGTTGGGACGACCAATGATATTAACAAAGCCTGCCCTAAAGGCAGGCTGTTGTGCTATTTCTCGATCGGGGTAGCCTCGTGCCCTTTCCATTCTTTCTCCAATTCACGTCGAAGAAATTGTCGTACTTCCTCCAGGTTTTTTCGGACTTCCGATTCAGGAATGTTAAGGCATTCGGCAATTTCCTTATCAGTCATCCCTTCAAGTGCATACAGATCGAAGATGTCCCGCCGACGCTCGGAAAGCTTCGCCAACTTATTAGCAACCCACACATGCAACTTATGGGGGTCGACTTCTTCAGGGCGGGATTGATCAAATGGCCAGAAGTCCTCATAACTGTATAATCGGTAATATGGGTTCTCTACCACTTCGTAGAAGTCTTCGAGTTCGTAGAGTTCTCCTTCGGCATCAGCTACAAACCGGAACTCTTCGAGGTCCTCCAATTCAGTTGCCACGAGGTCTTCAAGGGTAAGGTGAACCGTACGTTCTTTGTTAGCTCGATCAATATGCCGCTCGATGATACGATCGATAACGGAATAGACCCAGTAAAGCAGCTTCCGATCGGTGGGCCGTTTGGTAAATTCTTTATAAATCACCTCAAAGACTTCATCTAGTAGGTTATCTACATCAACCGCATCCGAACTGACAAGATATCCCCGGAGGTAGGCATCATGAAGTTTACGGACAACATATCCCCGCATTTGATCCAGCAGACCACTGATAAGAAGAATAAAGTCGGCCCGGCGCCCCTGGTGAGCATACTCTTCAAGGAGGGCACAATAAGCCTCCAACTCGTCCGTCGTCTGCTTTTGGTAGTATTTCCGATGATATCGTTTTTGCTTCGTAATGCGATCGGCCAGTTCCCGATCGAGATAATACGTCAACCGTTGGGCAACCTCTTTCAACGAGCTTCCCCCTACCGAAAAGTGAATCCTTACCCGTCCGAGACGGCACCACACAGCAGCACGATAGTCATCGTTAACGGAGCGCGACAGGGCAATTTTCAGATGAATTGTGAACCGGTAGTCAGCGAGCCGTTGGGATATGTTTTCCAGATCAAGTCCTTCGACAAACTTGTCGTAAACATCTTCGGAGATTCGGTCGTCTTGATGAACAAATTCAACATAAATGGGCAAGTCCATGATGAACGCTTTCAACGTTAGAGTTTTTTATGATTTCCATCGCACAACGGCGGGTTTTGGGTATGCTTGCATAGGCATAAAGCATATCGCTTTTTTTCCGTGACTTCCCACTTAACAGGCCGGAACGGCGTGCCTTTGTGGCTCCCGTCACACCACGGCTGCTTTTGGCTCCGTCCACACGCACACCACCAGTAAGTTCCGGGGGCTAGCTCTAATACCATTGGCCTTTTATCGGCCACCACGGGTTGATCCATTGCCATCGCATTAATATTTTATTGATTGGAAGAAGGTCCTAACCGTAATGGTCGAAAGACCACCGCATTGACTACAAAATTCGGGGAAGTGTCGAGTATCCTGACAATTTGTTCGGCCACTTCGTCAGGATCCATCATGTACGGATGGGGCTCTAATCCGGGGACGTTATCGAAAAAATCGGTTCGTGTCGAACCCGGATGCACGGAAGTTACCTTAATTCCATGGTCGCGCAACTCCCGAAACAACGACTGAGTAATTCCTGTAATGGCGAACTTGGTGCCACAATATCCGGCGGCCTGGGCAATCCCTTCCAAACCCGCAATTGAAGAAACATTGACAATATGTCCGCTACCTTGTTTTTTCATATAAGGCACCACTGACCGAATACAATAAAACGTGCCATGGACGTTTACATCAAACATATGGTGCCACTGATCCAAAGTCATTTCTTCGATGGGACCAAAATAGCCGAGCCCCGCATTGTTAATGAGAAAATCAATCCGTCCAAAGCGATCGACCGTCTCAAGGGCCGCAGCTTCCACCTCCTGATAATGA
>CAYVLB010000088.1:0-7649 GCA_964452325.1 uncultured Sphingobacteriales bacterium
CTCACCAAGTTATGACACCCAATCCGCACACAATTCAACCCCATCAACGGGCAGAAGAAGCTATGAGAATATTTTCACAACACAAAATTTCTCAATTGCCAGTGGTAGACAAGCATAAACACTACTTAGGTATGATTCATCTTCACGACCTATACCGCGAAGGATTTGAAGTATAGTCATTGAAAAAGTCCCTTCATACTTTTGCCACCCTATGAAAACTGAACGCATCGGAATGACCGCCCTCACGCCACCTCCCACTGATCCACTATGTGGAAAGGCAACCGACCCCCAGTATTTGTATTCAATTGAAGGATATGCCCACTGGCGATGCCGTCGGTGCGGTATTGTCATCAATTATCCCCAGCCCTCTGATGAAGCATTGGCCAAAATCTATTCAGAAAGCTATTTCGACGTTACCGGACGCTCCGTGAACCCCGAAGGGGCACGAAAAGCCAAACTGAGAACCTTTCATCGCAACTATCAATGGGTGGTCGATAAGCTCCCCGCAGGAGCTAAAGTACTGGATATTGGAGCAGGTGAAGGATTTGCAATGGAAGTGGCTCGAGAGCTGGGGTATGATGTATACGGATTGGAGCTATCGGAAAGTGCTTACCAACAGCTGGTACACAAATTCGGTGCCGATCGGATTTTTCATACCAATATCGAGGCCTTCGAGGCTTCACTTCAATTTGACCTTATTACAATGTTCGATCTTATCGAACATCCACGAAACCCTGCCCAAGTCGTGTCAAAAGTGGCCCAAATGCTTCGCAAGGGAGGGTTTCTCATGATCTCCACTCCCGATACCGGATCACTGAGTGCTCGCCTGATGGGAAAGCATTGGGTGCATTATAAACCCGAACACCTGTTTTATTTCAACAAACAAAACATAACGGAACTTCTGCGTCCTTATTTTGAAAACATTCAGGTCCACTCACACAAAAAGCTCCTCACTAAAGAATATATTGCAGCATACAACACAACTTACATTCGTCCGCCACTCCAGCAGATAGTCGCCCTTGGTCTGACACTACTTCCCCGTGGCATGACCATTTCTCTGCCCTCAGGAGAGCTATTTGCAATGGCCCGAAAATCTGCTGCATGAACGGTCCTGCCACATCATTTACCGATACGATGCCGAGGTGGGGCTGGGCACTCCTGATATCTGCGTTAATCTTCAGTGCATATCAGTTAAGCCGCGAAGCAGCTTATGAATTTGTACGAGCTCAACGGGATCATGGGTCGGATGTAGACGTTTTATTATCCAACCGGGTATTTCAGCAATGGGGGTTTCGGGAGGTGGAAGGACGGATCTACCAATGGGGCGTGACAACAGTGCCGTCTTATAAAGGGTATCCGCCCCTACCCAATTGGGGTTATTACGGACTTACCTTACTTGGTCTTGAAGGTATATCTGCACATCGATATGCCATGGCAACGATTGCATGGATAGGGTTGATCATCTCGTTTTTAGCTATTCGCCGATGGTTTGACTGGCGTTATGGATTGGGTGTAGTCGTTTATATGGCAACACTTCCTTTTTTCGTCAGAATGGGAGCTGGATTTCATCAATATCCCTATTCTTTTGTATTGTGGCCTGCTATGTTGTGGGCGATTGCGCACTGGACAGCCTGCCCACGGCAGATCGGACGAATTGGGCTACTGATCCTTATTGCTTTTTTACTGACGCTTACCACATATGAATATGTACTTTATAGCCTGGTTGTTGGAAGTGGATATGTCTATTGGCGAGGCAGTTCCCGGCAACAACTTCTATGGCTATGGCTATGGATGGGGGTCGGCATCGGTGCTGCACTGGGTTTGTGGTATGGAATAAATATTCTCGAAAACGGATGGGAAGCTTTTGTCCATGACTTATTGTATCGTCTCCAACGACGGACGGCCAGCGCACCTGTCGGAATTGATGCTACCCGGGGAATGCTCAAGTATTTATATCGCTTCGAGAAGGAATTAGGGCCAGGGGCATTTGTGTCATTCGGACTATTTCTTTTGCTTCGGCTAAATCATGCAACAAGGTCCTACCGCTGGCTCATCCTTATTCTTTGGTTAGGTGGTATGTCTTGGACAGTAGCGATGTTTTCACATGCCATGCACCATAGTTATTTTGTGGTGGTGCGGTCGTATTACTTGCCGATGGCATTGACCTTTACCTATCTATTTATTTTCTTTTATCAAAAATGGCGCATGAATATAGGGCATCGACGAATTGGATGGGGAGTTGCCATGGGGATCCTTGTTTTTCTTCAGCTGGATCGGATGATGGAAGTATTCGCCTTAGAACGGGAGGAGTTGGTGCCTGGCGGGGCACGCCAAGCTATCGAGGCAATCGTAGCCAACGGCAGTCGATGGAAAGTGTTGTATTCAATGCATCCAGTCGAGGAGCGGCGCGTATGGGAATACTATTTTGTAAAGGCAGCCGATACCCCTATTACCACAGGTATCCTGACATTTCCACTGAACATCTCAGACAGCCTCCAAAACTACTGCCCCCATCTTGCAATGGTAGTATCTAAAAACAATGCCTCCCTTTTTTATCGCCTCTATGATCCTCATCGCGGCGGTCCAATTAGTAGTCGCTTACGTCGTGTGATCGGGAATAAATCCCTGCCCCCCCCGGAAGAGACTCACCTTTTGTTGCGGCAAATGCGTTCTTGCATTGCCTATGAAGATGCACGCTACGTGCTATTGTTTCCATGCTCATGCACTTCAATCCTAACGGATGCGCACTGAGTTCATGCGGCGGGTTGACCGCTGGTTAGGGAAAGTAGCTCTCTGGGGCTCTACCTATTGGGGTCCATTCTTCCGGAAAGTCCGTCCTGCAACGCAACGCGTTGTGATTGCCAAGTTTTTTGGCTTGGGAAGCATCATACACACCTACCGCCTTTTAGATGCCTTATATTCGGAAGGCTATGAAGTCGCTTTTCTTACCTTTTCGGCCAACGTTCCGTTTCTTCGAAAACTAAAAGGAGTCCAGCATACCTTTGGAATCGACCCCACAACCATCCATGCAATGGCGACCTCCTCATGGCGTGTGGTTCGTGCCATGAACCATTGGGCCCCCAATACGTACATTGACTTAGAGCTCTTTTCGTACTACTCAGCGATAATGGGCGTATTTTCCAATGCCCCAACCCGCATTGCCTTCTTTTCGGCAATACGCCCTCGACGCTTCTATATGACCCATCGCATCCGATGGAACCCTTTTTTCCATGTGTCCCGAAACTATCTGGAATTTGCGCGTCCGTTGGTGAGTCAATCCACATTCAAAAATGCCGCTCGTCGTTTTACCGCCGAAGAAATATTTCAAACCCTCCCTTCGAGAAGCCCCATCAATTCTCCCTACATTGTGCTAGCACCCTTTGCTAGCGATACCTTAGCTGGCCTCAAAATGTGGCCGATAGCCCATTGGCAAACGCTTATTGAATATCTGGGGAACGCCTATCCTGAATTCCCGCTGGTAATTATCGGAACTCACAATGACCTTTGTGGGGCTGCTGAACTTTTGCAAAATGTCCGCCACCCAGCACTGATTAATCAAGTAGGCAAAACAACCCTTGAAGACCTTTATGCGCTGGTAGCTCACGCATCGCTGACCATTGCCATTGACAGCTTTCCATTTCATCTATCCACTTTATTAGGACGTCCCACTATTGGACTGTTTGGCCCCGAGACGCCTATCCACTATGGATCAGATGACCAACCCCATAGCATGGCATTAAGCAGTGGAATCATGTGTAGCCCATGCATCAATGTGTATGCTGGAAAGGTATCTGAACTGCTATGTACCGATAATCAATGTCTTCAGCGCATCCGCCCGGAAACAGTGATGGAAATCATTCAACGACGGAAAATATTAGCCGTACGTTAATAGTGCTTTTGGGGTACCAGAAATGCCTTAACATACTCAAAGACGCCTTCCTCCACCGGCGTAAATGATCGATTGTACCCTATATTTCTCAATTTATCCATTACTGCCTCGGTGAAATATTGATACCGACCTCGAATAGATTCAGGCATTTCGATATACTCGATTTGAACCGGTAACTGGAGGGCCTTAAAAATAGGTGTCACCAAGTCAACAAACGTCCGTGCGGTTCCTGTGCCCAAGTTGTATATGTCTGAACGGGGCCGTGTTTCGAACAAGAATCGGATGACCTCTGCCACATCGCGAACATAGATAAAATCACGACGCTGTTGCCCATCATCATATTCTGGGCGATACGATTTGAACAGACTTACCTTCCCCCCCTGTCGCACCTGATGGAATGCATGAAAAACTACACTTGCCATCCGTCCCTTATGGTACTCATTGGGACCATAAACATTAAAGAATTTCAGTCCGGCCCAAAAAGGGGGTGCATTGCCTTGTCGGACCTGTTGAAGGACCCACAAATCGAACCGATGCTTGGACCATCCATAGGGATTGAGGGGCCGGAGGCGAGGAAGTAGCGAAAGGTCATCCGAGAAACCAAATTCTCCTCCCCCATAGGTTGCTGCCGACGATGCATAAATCAATGGAATCTCATAACGAACCGCCAATTCCCAGATCTGTTGAGAATACCGATAGTTCAAGCGTTCAAAAATCGATTCGTCAAATTCCATTGTATCCGTTCGGGCACCCAAATGGATAATACCAGAAACCTCCTTCCTATGCCGACAGATATAGTCAAACAATGCATCCCGATCTATCCGTAAAGCTGGAATACTCGTATAATTGAGCTCTTTGTTTGCCCGACCAAATGCATCACTCAATACCAAAGGTCCCACATCCTGCTTGGCCAAGTAGGCCGCCACGTAACTACCGATAAATCCGGCGGCACCGGTGATGATGATCATCGTAGCGGGTAGGTTGCTTATCAATTCCCTGAGGCAAAGATTGAAAATTTGAATGTAAAAGAGACAAAATTCCAGGCATCATCTACATCATTGCTATTTTCAGTATTTACTTTGTACCTTGAAGGCAATCCATGAAAATGCGTAGTGAGCTGGCTACCTACTCATCAATCCTCACGCAATTCTCATACCTCCATTCCCTATTGAATAAATTTCCCGTCCGTGGCACCCCCCTTCGACAACGCCGTATCGCATTTACATATTTGGTGCAGCATCGCTTTTTTGCCCTTTTCTATGGGTTTTGGGCGGCGTGGCTCCAACGATTGGGAGCAGAAGTAACCATTATCTACGATGACAACCAATTAGACATTATTGATGCCATTCATTACCGACACATTCGTTCCTCATCAGGCCAAACTCCACTACTGAATCCTTATCGCCGATGGTTAATGCGCTGGAAAAGCCCCTTTCTAAAATGGGCACTTTCTCGCTACTTCCCTGCTATCCAGTGGCGCGCGCTTTCGACTGTCTTATCGGATGCGCCCAACAATGCCCTCACCGATCCCGAATACGATCGATTCATCAATCCCCATGTGTTTGCATCGCTGGTACGTTTTTTTGAAAAAGATAACCTTTCAGAAGATACGACCCTACCTGTGGAACGATTCCAGAAGCGGTATCGCCAACACGCATTACAAATCTTCCGCATGGGGAAATGGATCACTTCCGTTTTGCGGCCTCACCTGATCATCTCTCATCATGGATTCTATACCACTTGGGGACCTGCTTACGATTGGGTGGCCGACTGCGGAATTGCCCGACGCGTTTTAAAACCCTATTCATATGCAGGTGAGCAATACGGACTCATCACCAGCAACGACGACATCTACGCATTAACGGATGCTGATAAACAATCCATCCGGTCGCTTGATTTAACTCCAAAGCAAATTCAAGAGGTTGAGGATTTTATGAACCAACGAATGAAAGGCAAGGGAATCGATGTACGCCATTTGTACGGCCATCGGATTCAAAATGCCCACCCTACCATTTCTTCATTCGCCCAGCGCATTCGTCACACATCACCGCATGCCCGAATTATTGGTCTATTTCCCAACGTCATTTGGGATGCCAACCTCCAAAAATCACATCGGGTATTCAATGGACTCCTGGATTGGATACGATCTACTATCGAGTGGGCAGATAAAGTACCCCATGGAGTTATTATCCGGATTCATCCCTCAGAAGCAACCGTAATGCGAGGAACCTATTCACTGGCAGATGAAATCCAAAAAATGCATGTTGACACTTCAAAGGTACTCATCATACCAGCCGAAGATCCCGTTAGTTCTTACTGGCTGATTCAGCAAGTTTTAGATACGGCGGTAGTATATACAGGCTTTCTAGGAGTGGAAGCTGCCTATTTGGGAAAACCAACGCTTACGGCCGCTTATAGCCCCTATAGCGAACTGGGCGTTCTTCACGAACCCTCCGACAAAATGCATTACTTCACGCTCTTAAATCAACCCCACCTTGACCCTCCACCCGATGCTGCCCACAATGCCCGACGGATCATCTATTACCTCATTCGGCACTTTCGATGGAGCTTTCCGATGATTCGTGCTACCCCACAGGGTGGACGCAACGTTGACCTCCGACGTGTGCGTGCGGAGCACCTCCAATCGGATGAAATGGATCGAGTGCTACACCGGATATTCAATATACCTTAAGTGACGAACCCTAAATTTGCCCACCTTTAACATTTTCCTTTTCAGAATCTCCATCGGATCATGTTGAATGGCAAGACGATTCTTATTACTGGAGGCACTGGTTCGTTCGGCCGAAAATTTGTTCGTCGAATCCTTCAGGAATGGCAGCCCCGCAAAGTGATTGTGTATTCACGAGATGAATATAAGCAATACCTAATGCAACAGGAGTTTGACAAAGACCTCCCCAGACTCCGTTTCTTTATTGGCGATGTGCGCGACCGAGATCGCTTGTATCGATCCTTTGATGGGGTAGATATCGTGGTTCATGCCGCCGCATTAAAGCATGTCCCACTTATGGAATACAATCCCATCGAAGCAATTAAAACCAACATCCACGGAGCCATCAATGTCATTGATGCAGCCATTGACCGAGGCGTCAAAAAGGTCATAGCGCTTTCCACCGACAAAGCAGTAAATCCCGTCAACCTTTACGGAGGGACCAAGTTAGTTTCCGACAAACTATTCGTAGCAGCCAACGCATACGTTGGCACCAAGCCCACATCGTTTAGCGTGGTTCGATATGGCAATGTGGCAGGTAGTCGAGGATCAGTCATTCCGTATTTTCTCCGATTGGCAAAAGCCTCTGATACGTTTCCAATTACTGACCTTCGAATGACCCGCTTTTGGATTACCCTGGACGAAAGCGTTCGTTTGGTGTACCAGGCCATTCAAGAATCAAAAGGAGGAGAGATTTACATTCCTAAAATTCCATCATTCAAAGTGGTGGACTTGGCCCGCGCAATCAAACCATCTGCCCGGCTTAAAGAAGTAGGAATCCGTCCGGGTGAGAAACTGCACGAGATCATGATCAGCGAGGAAGACGCTCGTACCACTTACGAATATCAAGATACCTATATCATCTATCCTCAGTTCGACTGGTGGAATTTCGAATGCCATTTTCATCCGGGTGGACAAAAAGTGCCCGAAGGATTTCGATACTCATCGGACCAAAACAACACTTGGCTGACCGAAAAGGAGCTTCGTGAAATGCTTTCACGGCTTGATGTTGTTTATTAATGACTTCTATTG
>CAYVLB010000089.1:0-7604 GCA_964452325.1 uncultured Sphingobacteriales bacterium
GCATGAAGGAAGCGTGCGAGGCTTTTCAAATACCGGTTACGGGGGGGAACGTCAGCTTCTACAATCAGTCAGAACAGGGAGAGCCAATCCTTCCCACCCCCGTAATTGGGATGGTGGGTGTGCTGGATAATCCCGATTGGCACATCGGATTGGCGTTCCGAAGTGTAGGGGATGTGATTTACGAAGTCGGCTTTTCGTCCGATTCGATTGATGGTTCACAGTATCTCATTGGTTATCACGGCGTGCGTTGTTCTCCGCCGCCTCCTTTCCAGTTGCAAGACGAGATCCAATTGCAGAAGGCTTTACGGAAGCTGTTTCAGCGTCAAGAACGGCCAGTGGTCTCTGCTCATGACATTTCGGAGGGTGGACTGTGGATTGCATTGTTGGAGTCGGCGATTATAGGAGGGCTAGGATTCGATATCACATTACCTTCGATTGGGCGTCGGGATGGCTGGTTGTTTGGTGAAGGAGCCCCACGGGTAGTGATGAGCGTATCACCGGAAGATACTGCGGCATTCGAAAATTATTGGATGTACTGGAAGATACCGTTTCGGCGGTTGGGAACAGTGACATCAGGTGATGTCGTTGTCGATGGTGAAGGGTGGGGAACCATTGCCCGATGGCGTGCATATTATGAGCAAGCATTTTGAACTAATTGTAAGTGGTGATATTGAACCTGCAGCAAGCGTCTTTTTATCACGTTCCTGTTTTGGGTAAAGAGGCTATACGATGGTGGTATACCGACCCCGATGGCATCTATGTGGATGGCACCTTTGGGGGTGGGGGGCATAGCCAACGTTTATTGGACCTTCTTTCGAAGAAGGCGCGATTGCTGGCATTTGATCGGGATGTAGAAGCCATCGCAAACAACCCAATTAACGATATCCGTTTGACATTGATTCATCACAACTACGAATATGCTGCCAATTATGCTAGATTCTTGGGATGGATACCCATCCATGGGGTGTTGCTGGACCTTGGCGTATCTTCTCATCAGTTAGACCATATGATGCGGGGATTTTCCTACCGAGGTGATGGACCATTGGATATGCGGATGGATCGCCAACAACAGAAAACAGCAGCAGATGTGCTGAATCGTTATTCCGTTACGGAATTGGCTAGGATATTCCGAATGTGGGGAGATGTTCCGCGGGCTGAACATCTGGCAAAAGCAATAGTCAATGGGCGCCGCCATCATCCATGGCGCACCACTGGTCAGTTAGCGTCCCTGGCATTGCAATATAAGCCCCGTTCAATGAAACCTGCCAAGTTTTTATCACAAGTATTTCAGGCACTGCGCGTGGAGGTAAACGATGAGGTTGGGAGTTTGCAGCGGTTCCTTCATGCGATGGCCCCATTGATGGCACCTGGTGGACGCATGGTATTGATTACGTTTCAAGGAGCGGAAGACCGAACAATTAAGAACTTTGCTAAATCGGAACTGGCCCGTCGGTTGGGAATTCGAATTGTTACCAAAAATGTTGTCCGCCCATCGTGGGAAGAACGCAAATCAAATCCACGAGCTCGAAGTGCACGCATGCGGGTATTAGAACGAAAAACAGTGCGATGACTCCATCACGGACACCGTTGTCGACATCCGATCTCGGGCAAGAAGGTGAACGCCTTGGACGTTGGTTCCGCAACCATTGGAGAAAAGTGAGTATTGGTTTTTTCTTGGTCTTGTTTTATATTTTGTACAATAGCTATGCGGAACGTTTGGCATGGGACATTTATATGTTGCGTCGGGAAGTGGAGGAGCGCAGGGCAGAATATCTTATTTTACGGTCGAGATACTTACGGGCAACTTCTCAGCCAGCCATTTATCGGCGTGTCCGGCAGATGCGGCTGGGCCTTGAACTTCCGGATGCTCCTCCCATTCGAGTTCGCTCGAAAAAAGAATCGGAGTAGTGACGTCTTCTGGAGTTCGGCAACCTCGCCTTGACCTGTGGCGGGTCTTGGTAGTATTGCTTGGAATAGGATTGGCAATGGTTGTATCTTTTTATCAGGTAATTCGGGTGCAGGCCGAAGACGACAAGTGGCAACGTTATGCGCATGGTTATGCGGTACAGGAGCGTCTCGTAAATCCCATCCGAGGAGATATCCTGGATGCCCAAGGTAGGATATTGGTTACTTCTGTTCCTGTATATGACCTTTATTTCGACTTTGGGGCAGAAGGGTTGACGGAAGCAATTTTTCGATCGGAGGTGAATGCGCTTTCTCAGACACTTGCCGACTATTTTCGAGATCGGTCGGCTGCGGAATATCGTCGATTGCTATGGAAAGGGTATCGTAGAAAACATCGATATTATCGGATCAAAAAAGGCCTTTCTTATTATGAGTGGCAGGCAGTGCGTCAATTTCCCATTTTTCGGCATGAGCGACCAAACTATATTGTGGGGTTGATTCGTCGCACTCGGTATCGCCGGTTGAATATTCATGGGGTGGCACGCCGTCTTCTGGGATATGTTCACGAGGGGGGAGGTAAAGTGGGTATGGAGGGGGCGTTTGACAAGTGGTTGATGGGAGAGCGGGGCGTACAACGGATGAAGAAAACGTTTCGGGGCGTATGGGTTCCGGTGGATGGAAGCTATGTAGTGATTCCCCGCCGGGGAGCGTCGGTGTATTCGACGATCGACTTGCAAATTCAACAGATTGTTGAACAAGCATTGCATCGTGCGGTTGTCCGTCACCGCGCCCGATGGGGTACGGTGGTGGTAATGGAAACTGCAACCGGTGCCATTCGGGCATTGGCCAATGCTACTCTTCAACCGGATAGCTCCTATCTGGACGATCGCAATTATGCTGTTGGTGAAGCTCTTGAGCCAGGATCAACCATGAAACTGGCTTCCTTGTTGGTATTGCTGGAAGATGCCCGAATGCACCCCGATGATACACTCGACGTCAGTGAAGGATATTATCGCATTTTTGATCGGACGGTTCGGGATGGCCTTAATGTGCCTCGCCGCCCCATTTCACTAAGTGAAGCCTTTATATATTCGTCCAATGTGGCATTTGCCCGATGGGTATTTGAACACTACCACGATAACCCTACCCGTTTCATCCGATGGCTACAGCGTTGGCATCTAGACCACGAATTAGATCTTCCAATTCCGGGTGAGGGGCGTCCCTATATTCCTTCGCCACAAGATAAGATCTGGAGTGGAACTACCCTTCCGTGGATGGCCTTTGGTTATGGGCTTAAATTGACTCCGATACAGCTATTGACTTTTTATAACGCCATTGCAAACGGGGGGCGTATGGTCCGACCACGATTTGCAGAAAAGGCTGTATATCCTAATGGTGATGTGGAAAGGTTTGACTTCGAAACCATTGTCGAAGAGATTGCTCCCAAAGAGGTGCTGGACACGGTCGTCCGAATGATGCGGGATGTGGTGCAAAAGGGAACTGCCCGACGCATTCGGGGAGGACGTGTTCCCATTGCGGGAAAAACAGGCACGGTATGGATTCATACTGGTAGTGGCTATGATCATAATCGTTATCGGGCATCATTTGTGGGGTTTTTCCCGGCAGACCAACCTCAATACACGGTCATTGTTGTAATTAATGACCCCCAAGGGATCTATTATTCGGGAGGAAGTGTTGCTGCCCCAGTAGTTAAAGATATTGCCGAAGCCATGTATGGCCAGGGGTTGATTGAGGGGCTACATCGAGAAGATTCGGTGCGGTGGCGTCCCGCACGTTGGATTGACCGTCAGAAATTGCCCTATCCGGTAGTGTTGACCTGGGCCCAATGGTATAATTCAATGGTCAATACCCCAACGAAATGGAATATGAAGGATTGGGTTTTTACCACTGCCCGTAGCGATGATTCCCTTTGGTTACAACCGGTCCGTCTGATTCGTTCAGATGTTCCTAATGTACGGGGCATGCTGGTGGGAGATGCAACTTACTTATTGGAATGTGCGGGAGTCGCTGTTCAAATCGTGGGAAGTGGTGCAGTGGTTCGTGCTCAATCGCTTCCCGCAGGGACTCCCATTCGATCACCTCAACGCATTATCTTATGGACCAATTGAGCTTGCTTCTCCGCTCGCTTGCTCACTACGAGTGGGTGCGACCTCCAAAAGAAGATATTGTCGTAGAGGGGATTGCCCTTGATAGCCGTCAGGTGGTGCCTGGTGGACTATTTGTAGCTATAACCGGCAGTCGAGTTGATGGTCATCAGTTTATTCCCCAGGCAATCGAGAAAGGAGCACGTGTTTTAGTGGTGGAAAGATGGGAAGACATTAACGACATTGAACTGCATCCCGAGGTGGCAGTGGTCCGAGTACCGGATACGCGGGTATCCGTGGGACGATTGGCAGATGCCTTTTACGGGCATCCATCCCAACGAATGAAAATAGTAGGTATTACGGGAACCAATGGAAAGACGACCGTAGCGACCTTGTCGGCACAGGCAATGCAACACTTAGGTAGGATGGCCGCTACCATTGGAACGCTTGGCATTTGGTGGCCAGGAAACCAGCTTCATACCATCAACACCACACCTGATCCAGTAACCCTTCATTCCACTATGGCACAGATGGTCGAGGATGGCGTCGAATTTGTCTTTATGGAGGTAAGTTCTCATGCGTTAAACCAATACCGCATAGAAGCTATCCAATTTCAAGGAGCAGTGTTTACCAATATCACTCGGGACCATCTTGATTATCACTCAACGATGAAAGATTACATATTTACTAAAAAACGTCTTTTCGATGGCCTTTCGGCCCATACTTTTGCATTGGTTAATGCCGATGACCGTCGTCATGGGGTAATGGTTCAAAATACACGGGCCAAGGTGTTTACCTATGCGTTGCGTGGTATGGCGGATTTTGCAGGACGGTTGTTGGAGCACACAATGGATGGGCTTTTGATGAAAGTTGATGGTCAGGAAGTTCATTTTCCCCTCATTGGGAGCTATAATGCTGCCAATGCGTTGGCGGCTTACGGAATATTGCGATTGCTGGGCGTTTCAATAAATGAAGCCCTTCAGGGATTGTCGGTGGCGGTAGGTGCCCCTGGTAGGATGGAGGTGGTGTGTCGTCGCCCCTTGGTGGTCGTTGATTATGCCCACACTCCGGATGCATTGGCAAAGGCCATTGCAGCTTTGCGCCCCATTGCCGAGGGCAAATTGTGGGTAATATTTGGTGCTGGGGGAGATCGCGATCCCGGGAAGCGCCCCCTGATGGGGCAAGCCGCCACACGGGCAGATAGAATTGTCCTCACTGCCGACAATCCACGATCCGAAGATCCCCGTGCCATTATTGATCAAATTATTCAAGGCATTGATCATTCATATCGTCGCCATGTCCTTATCATGCCCGATCGACGACAAGCCATTGAAAATGTGTTGAACCTGGCCAATCCTACGGATGTGGTACTTATTGCAGGTAAGGGACATGAGACCTATCAGGAAGTAAATGGCATTCGCCACCCGTTTGATGATCGAGAAGTGGTGCGAAAGTGGTTTAACAATTAGGCGTTGTGTTCAGAGCATGTTCCTTTTGGATAGGCTATGCACTTGGATGGATGGGATGGTTGGTAGCCCAACCGATTGAGCGTTGGATTTCTCCTTCGGCTACCGATCCTTCGATCAACCGTTGGGACCAACCCCACTATGTGGTCTTGGATACCAATCGTCCACTCCAGGGGCGATTGATGGTGTGGCTGCCCGGATCGTTCGGACGCCCAGATCATTATCGGTATATTGTTGGTGAAGCGGCCGCCATTGGACTACATGCTATCGGTTTGACTTATCCGAATAGTTGGACAGTTGCTGCCCTGTGTCGTAACGATGTGGATTCGATGTGTCATGAGAAAGTGCGCCGAGAAATATTTGATGGTATCGATCGAACCTATAAGGTCAATGTCGCTCCTTCCAATAGCATTCAAAACCGGTTATTGAAGTTGCTTCAATATCTTCATATCCACTATCCTTTAGAGGGCTGGAATGCCTATTACACACCTTCTGATTCCATTCGTTGGGATCGTATCGTGATGGGTGGTCATTCGCAAGGAGGGGGACATGCTGCCATGGTGGGTCGGTTGCATCGAGTGGATCGCTGTTTGATGTTTGGCTGGACCGACATTTGGGATGGGCGCTTGGCACCGTGGCAATTGGCTCCACGTCAAACCCCGCCTGAGGCCTATTTCGGATTTACCCATCATAAGGATTTGGCTACTGTGCGTGTTTTTCTATGGCAAGCATGGCAACTTCCGGGATCGCCGGTAGTCGTAGATACCCTATTACCTCCTTATAACGGTTCTCATCAATTGCTGACCAGTGTTACGCCTTCACGAATTGGAGCTTATCATGGGAGTGTTGCCGTCGATAATGCTACCCCCCTCGATGACCAGGGGCGTCCGTTGCTTGCCCCCGTGTGGCGATATATGATAGGAGATTCTGTTGTATCATCCCTTCCAGCCGTCGGAGGAGAGCCGATCTCGATGGTAGTGGGAACGGACTATGTGCGATTCTTTCTGCCTCATGGAAGCCGCTTGCGGATGGAAGTATTGGACTTTGTGGGTCGACACATTTACACTTTGGCTGACCAATACTTTGCGGCTGGATATCATCGTATCCAGTATCCTGCACTTCGCCATCGGCCCGTAATTATTCGGATAATCTATGATGGGAAGATGTTGGTGCAGACGGCTTTTTAATCCATTCGGGGAAGAAAGAGGGAATCTCGGCAACAAAACGCAATGAAGAGCTGCTGGGATGCCGAACCCAATAAAAGTGATGTAAGCCGTTGGTGATGCCCAATAAATAGATCTGCCCTTTTTGAATGTATCGTAATGCTTGAAACAAAGTATTCTCCGACAGTTTCGTGTGGGGTGACTTACACTCAAACACTGCCCGTTGCTGACCTTCCCAGTCAAATATGGCCACATCGTATCGTCCTTTATTGTGTTGCCGCTCAATGCTGATCCACCCCTTCGGTACTTTTATTTCGTCGGCCAGGTAAGCAATTAAGTGCTGGCGTACCCACTCTTCAGGGGTTAGTCTTACCCATTGCCCCCGTATTGTGTCGAATATTTCTTTCCTTCCCTGGTAGTCCCGTATCCTAAATTTGTGGCTTGGAAAGTTAAGTGCTGGGAGTGCCCGAGGTTTCATTCAAAGATATTGGTCGGCAAATCTCTGAAAAACGTCCTGCACCAATCTACTTTCTTTTTGGGGATGAGCCTTATTTCATCGACCAATTGGTCGAACAATTTGAAAAGGAGCTATTATCGTCGCAGGAGTGGGACTTTAATCGGATAATACTTTACGGAAAAGACGTTGATGGGCCCACTGTGGTTACCGCTGCCCGTCGGGCACCGATGATGAGCAGTCGACTGCTGGTAATCGTCAAGGAAGCCCAACAGATGCGACGCCCTGAGGGAATATTACCTTACTTGAAACAGCCGGTGGAGAGCACTACCCTTGTGATAGCGTATAAGACGGATGACAACAAGCGGATTGATCGTCGGACGTCTTTTTATAAGGCATTGAAAAAACATGCGTTGGTTTTTGAAAGTAGGCGACTGAAAAGCTGGCAGGTTCAGCAATGGATTCAACAGTACGTTGCCCAGCGGCACGCTCAAATTAGCCCTGAAGGTGC
>CAYVLB010000090.1:0-7560 GCA_964452325.1 uncultured Sphingobacteriales bacterium
TGGCTAGGGGATCTTTTTATTCTTCTCAACGCAATGTCCTATGGCGTGTATTTGGTAGTGATTACGCCAATGATGAAAAAATATCCTGCGCCACTGGTGATATTTTGGGTATTTAGTGCAGCCTTGCCGGCGGTGTTGATACTGGGAAGCCATCAGTTATTTCTGATCCGGTGGAACCACTTTACACCAATGGCATGGGGGGCATTGGCTACGGTTGTGATTGGCACCACTTTTGTGGCTTACTTGTTGAATGCCTGGGCGTTGCATCATGTGGCGCCGTATGTGGTGGGAGTTTATGTGTATATGCAACCCCTGATTGCTACGATTAGTGCGGTGGTGTTGGGCAAGGACTCGCTTTCAGCGGTTAAGTTAGTATTGGGAGTTATCATTATTGGAGGAGTGATTCTAACAAATTGGCCGGTTCGTCATCGAAAGCCGAAGGTTCAAAACGCCGCATGAGTGAAAGTACGGAATCACCCCACTGGAATATACTTTCGTATAGACGGAGGCGGGATGTGCGGATTGAATAGTAGCCCATAAAGAGGTTGTGCATGCTCCGTTTGTGCTGGAATGAAGTATCGGTGAGCTGTCTTTCGCTAATTGAAACGGATTCCATGACCCGTGGGAGAATTCGGTTCATGAAATATTCCCGCATGATATAGTCTATTTCCGGCATTTCCTGCATGCTTGTGTAATATTCAATGATGGCACGACGCACAAGGTCGTTTCGGATGAGTTGGAGCCTGCCACTGTTGACCATGTCTTCGTAGGTTGTTGACGAGAGGGAGATTTTATCCCATCGGCCCATGTGATTAATGAGGAGAAGGATGGCTGAATCGTTATGAAGAGTTGTGGCATCCCAATTGGTGATGTCTTTGCTTTTTCGTATCCATTGTTGTTCGTTGTTGATGATGGAATCCAGCAGCTGTTGATTGGCTGTAATTTCTTTCTGGAAATTGTGGAGGTAACGTTGTTCCAAGCGATGTTCTGCTTGCTTATGTGCCCAATTGTTAAGGAAGAAGCTCGCAGTAACACCTAAAAACACCACAATGGCTTCGATGAAAAATCCACGCCATGAGGTAAAGTACCTACCCATGTTTCATTCAATGATAGGAGCACGTTCAAAGTGTATCTGTGGGTCGAAGATGAACCGGTAGGTGGCCATGGCTCGATATTGTTTCATACCCATGCCTTGCACGATGTGAATCATTTTGGGGTTAAAGTCACCGACCCAATTGGTAATGATTGATTCATATTTACGTTTGGGTACAATAGTTTGTCGCGCAGCATCTACCATGTAGCCTTCCAGTCCTTTGCCTTGATGTTCGGGGGTAACACCAAAGACCAGTCCCATGATCGTTCGAACTACTTTCTTGACTTTAAGATAATATGCAAACTTCAGTTTACCCCACCAATCGATTCGTCCATTAAGATATCGTATTACCTCGTTGATTTCAGGTATCGAGATGAAGAAGCCCACGGGTTCCTCATCATAGTAGGCAAAGTAAATAAGGTCTTCGTCGAGTATGGGCCGAAGTTTTTTCATGATGCTCATTGCTTGGTCGTGGGTCATCTCTTTTTGGGATTCGTGTTTGATCCATGCTTTGTTGTAGACATGTCGGAAGTCCTCGGCATACTTGGGAAGATATTGTTTGCGAATGGTTTGAATGCTATATCGTGGGTTCTGACGAATACGCTCTGCTTTCTGGATGTATTTTTCAGCTAGGTCACTACTTACCGCTCTTTTGAACAGTAGCTGTTTATAGAAAATGCGGAATCCGTATTCTTCGAAAAATTCTACGTAATATGGGGGATTGAAATTTTGGCAATAGTAGGGTGGATCGACAAAGTTTTCGATGATAAGGCCCCACCATCGGTCTTTTTCGCCGAAATTAATAGGGCCATCCATGGCTTTCATGCCTCGGGACTCGAGCCAGTCTCGGGCGGTATCGAATAGGGCAAAGGCAACGTTTTTATCATTAACGGCTTCGAAGAAGCCGATGCCACCCACGGGATATTCAAATGAAAGGGCATATTTTTTGCGATTGATAAACGCGGCAATTCTTCCCACCACTTGGTGGTTGGATCGGGCAATCCAACGCTGTGCTTCGCTGCCATACGTGTAGAGGGGGTTTTTTCGAGGGTCAAAGACATGAAGAACGTCCTTGTCGAGGGGACGAATCCATGCTGGTTGATTGGCGTATATTTTCAGGGGAAGTCGGAGAAAGTCTGATACGTCGGCAGGTGTGCGGACCGGCTCAATGTGAAACATCGAAAATGCTTTTGACCACGTAGGGATAGCGTTGTTCGTAGACGTCCATGACCATGGCTTTGAGGGAGGTCTTCAGCCGTTGAATATCCATCTTATCAAGGGCGCTGAGCAGGAGCGGAGGTTGGGGTGCATTCAAGGTGAAGCGTTGGAGTTCGACTGGTGAGGGTGGGTTCGGGGCCCGGTCGATTTTGTTGCCCACAATCCATATCACTTTTTTATCCATTCCCAATGAGTGTAAGGTTTGATGAACTGACCGGATTTGTTCGAGATAGGCCGGATGTGAGATGTCTACGACATGCATCAAAATGTCGGCTTCTTTAGCTTCTGCCAAAGTCGACTTGAAGCTTTCTATTAGGTGTGTGGGCAGTTTTCGGATAAATCCGACAGTATCGGATAGCAGGAAAGGCACGCCGTCAACCACCACTTGTTTGACGGTGGTATCGAGTGTGGCGAAGAGCTTGTCGGCCGAAAGTTTGCGTTCACCAGTGAGTGCGTTGAGGATAGTGGTTTTCCCGACGTTGGTATATCCTACCAATGCCACTCGCACCTTGGCCACACGATTCGACCGTCGCACGGCCCGTTGGCGGTGGATCCGTTCGAGTCGTTTTTTAAGAAGTGCGATCTGATTGCGAATGATACGGCGGTCGGTTTCGATTTCCTTTTCACCAGGCCCGCGCATTCCGATACCGCCTTTTTGGCGCGAAAGGTGGGTCCATAACCGCGTTAAACGAGGGAGCATATATTGAAGTTGGGCCAATTCCACTTGGGTTTTGGATTCGGAAGTGCGGGCATGGCGGGCGAAAATATCGAGGATTACCAACGTACGATCTAAAATTTTACATCCTAATAGTTGTTCAAGGTTGCGAATTTGCGAGGGTGACAGCTCATTGTCGCAGACTACGGTCTCTATCCCCAATTGTTTAATGGTTTGCTTGACTTCATAGATTTTACCTTGTCCGAGAAACGTACGGGGATGGGGATAGGGCCTCCGTTGAAGGGCTTGAAACACCGGATCACCACCTGCAGTACGCACCAAAAAGGCCAACTCATCAATGTGCTCCCTCACTTGTCCTTCCGTCATTCCAGGACGGATGATTCCAAGCAATGCGACCCGCTCCGTTTGCTTGTTTGATTGAAAACGCCATCGAATGGTTGCCATCCAATAAACTGTGTCGGATTTTTCTTGCACAAAAATACTCCTTTGGTGATGGGCGTTATCTTTGCAGTCATTGAACTCTAACAAAAGACCACATCCATGAAAAAGCTATGGCTGGTATTGTTTGCCATGATGATTGCTGCTATCGGATGGGCGCAAGCCAAGAAGAATAACCTTCCGCAACCCGACATCGAGTTTAAGGTATTGGAGCATGATTTTGGTCAAGTGAAGGAGGGTACGAGCCCCAGTTTTGATTTCGTATTTACCAACAAGGGCAAGGGGCCGTTGGTGTTGACCAATGTACGGGCTTCGTGTGGATGTACGACGCCTCATTGGCCACGTGAGCCAATTATGCCAGGTGACACTGCAAAAATCACGGCAGTGTATAATACCAAGGGGCGGCCCGGCAATTTTCATAAAACAATTACCGTTCAAACCAATGATCCCGATGAGCGGTTGGTAGTATTAATCATTAAGGGGAACGTGGTGCGGGGTAATGAAAAAGAAACACCCCGAAAGATGCCCGTCAAGTCGCCGGTACGACGTGAATGAAAGTTAATGGGAAGGGGGTATTAGGCCCAAACAGAAAAGGGTAGGGAGCCGTGTGGCTTCCTACCCTTTGGTAATTTTGTTGTGAAAGACCTGGTAATGCCAAGAATCCGTTTGGGGGAGACAATATTGCCAGACTTTCCGGTGATGTTGGCGCCAATGGAAGACGTATCGGACCCGCCGTTTCGTCGTATCTGCCGCCGATTAGGAGCGGATATGGTGTTTACGGAGTTTATTTCGTCCGAAGGATTGATTCGTAATGCGGAGCAAAGCAGTCGTAAGTTAGATATATTTGACGATGAACGCCCTGTGGGGATTCAGATCTTCGGTGGTGAAGCTGAACCGATGCTTGCAGCTGCTACGATTGCTCAACAGGTGAGTCCCACTGTTATTGACATCAATTATGGGTGTCCGGTATATCGGGTGGTCAATAAGGGGGCAGGTGCAGCGATTCTTCAGGATATTGATAAGATGGAAAACCTTACCCGCAAGATTGTAAAACAGGTAAAGTTACCTGTTACCGTGAAGACGCGCCTGGGTTGGGATGCTTCTTCCATTCAGATTAAAGAGGTGGCCCGTCGGCTCCAAGATGCTGGTATCGCTATGCTTACCGTGCATTTCCGTACCCGCAAGCAAATGTATAAAGGTGCAGCTGATTGGACGTGGATGCGTCGTTTGAAGGAAGACCCGAATATTACGATCCCGATCATTGGCAATGGGGATATCGACTGTCCTGAAAAAGCCTTGCAGGCACGAGATGACTATGGAGCAGACGGGGTGATGATTGGGCGGGCAGCGATTGGCAATCCGTGGATTTTTCGGGAGATTAAATATTTTTTACAGACGGGCCGAAAACTGCCGCCTCCATCATTGAAAGAGCGCGTGCGGGTGTGTCGGGAGCATCTAATGGAATCGGTGAAATGGAAGGGTGAGCGGCGGGCGGTGCTTGAAATGCGCAAACATTACCGGAATTACTTTCGAGGGCTTCCTGACTTTAAGTCCTTCCGTATTCGGTTGGTCGAAGCCCTTACGGCAAATGCCGTCATCGACGTGCTCGAAGAGATACTGCATGGTTATGCGGGGACATTGGTGAATTCATCGGTGATGACTACTTGATGACCTTGAAGCGCTGTCCAGATGAGGGTTAACCATAGAAGGACTCCGAGGACGTATCCAATGCGGCGATAAATGCGGTAATTCATAGGAATCCATGCCCACACATTACTCATCAATACCAACCAGCCATACACATAGCCGCCAATTTCGTGCTGGCGAAAGATTTCACTGCGTGGATAAGAAATGTATCGATCAGCATCCCACGTACCCAGTACCCCAGCAATTCCCACTATCGCGGAATAGACAATCCAACCAATGGCAAAATCCCGTCGTCGAGAAGAATGTAGGGCATGCCACCACCAGATACTCATTACCATAAGTCCCCCGACCACCAAATGCACCATGGGTGGATGAAGTCGCATTCCGGAGTCTTTCCAGCATGGCAAAGTTGAAAATTATTTACTTGTTGAATCCACCGACGCCGATTTTGCTATACGATGGAGATTGTGCATGGTGTTCGGCGGCGGTTCAATGGGTGTTGCATCACGAGCGTTATCCTACCTTTTATTTTGCGCCACTTCAAGCACCTTGGGTGCAGGAATGGTTACCGACGTTAGGATTTCCTGAAGGGTTTGAAGAAGCGGTAGTGGTATATGATGGCCAGAAGGTGCATGTTGGTATGGATGCGATTTGCCGAATTCTACAAGAGATGTCGCCCGGATGGCGCATGCTTGGGAGGGCTATTCAACTCTTTCCTTCTGTTGTACGAACAATGATCTATCGAAAAATTGCTCGTTGCCGTTGGCGACTTCGACAAAAGGGGAGGGAATGCGTATTGCCACCGCCTCATCTCCGGCATCGATTTGTAATGACGCGTTAAAAGGAGAGTTTATCTTTGTGTTAATTTAATTTTTGGAAATGATATGAAAAAATGGCTGGTTGGGGTGGGTGTATTGTTGTTGGTGGTGGTGTTGGTTGGTGCTTGGATTATTAGTCGGGTGGCCCGACAGGGGCTGCCCCTTTTGGATGGGCGTCTCCAATTAGAAGGGCTTACGCGGACAGTAATAATATACCGTGATTCACTGGGCATACCCCATATTGTAGCACAAAATGAGCATGATCTCTATTATGCTACGGGATACGTGATGGCCCAGGATCGCATATGGCAAATGGACCTTCTTCGACGGGTGGGGGCAGGACAATTGGCAGAAATATTGGGCAAGCAATTCATTGAGACAGACATATTGTTTCGGAAGTTACGGGTAAAGGAAAATGCACAGGCGGCATACCAATCGCTGCCCGATTCGGTGCGATGGGCCCTTGAAGCATATGCCAACGGTGTGAATGCCTATCTTGCTGAACACGTAAATGACCTGCCGTTTGAATTTACCATATTGGGATATGTACCGACTCCTTGGAAGGCAGAGCATTCCCTTTACTTGGTCGGTAATATGGCATGGGACCTTGAGACGGGTTATAAAATGGAATCTGTGTTGGAAGCGGTGCGTCGGAAGGTGGGCGAAGAATACTTGGCAGATCTCATTCCGCCACAAGGCGAACCAGCACATCCCAATGTGTATGGGACGTTTTCTTTGCCAGCCGTTGATACGACCCTCCTAAACGCCTTTTTGGGGCTTCATCGCCTCACTACACAGGCCTTCGAGGCAAGTAACAACTGGGTGGTTGCTTCTGATAAGAGCATCACTGGCAAGCCGCTCTTTGCCAATGACATGCACTTGGGGCTTCATATCCCCGGCATATGGTGGCGTGCCCATCAGTATATTCCGGGACGACTTAATGTAATCGGTGTGCTATTGCCAGGTGTTCCTTTTGTAGTAGCTGGACACAACGACAGCATTGCATGGGGCATGACGAACGTGATGCTGGATGGAGCCGATTTTTACATTGAAATACTCAACGATAGTATGACTCATTATCAGGTGGATGGTCAATGGCGGCCATTGGAAATTCGTGAAGTTGGTATTGCCGTAAAAGGGGAGGATTCTCCTGTTGTTGCCAAACTTCGTTTTACACATCGGGGGGCCTTGCTTTCGTCCTTTGGGGGCTTGTCGGAAATTGCTTTGTCGATGCGATGGGTCGGTGATCAACCGCCCGGCGAGGCAGTTGCATTGTATCGGATTAATCGGGCGTCTAACTGGGAGTCGTTCCGTTCGGCCGTGCGACACTTTACCAATGTAAGCCAAAATATAGCCTATGCTGACGTTACCGGTAACATTGGGATTCAAATGGTGGGAAGTGTGCCCCGTCGTAAGGGGGTACCGTATTTCTATTATCCGGGTGATACCACCGCTTATGATTGGTATGGGTTTGTGCCGTTCGATTCGTTGCCTTACGAGTTTAACCCGTCCCGAGGCTATCTCTATTCCGCCAACAACCAGAGTGTAGATACTACCTACCCGTATTACCTGACGCGTTGGTACTATTGGCCCCCTTATCGGGCGCAGCGAATTCGTGAGTTGCTGGAAGGAGCAGAAAAGGTATCGATGGACGATATGCAACGGATGCT
>CAYVLB010000091.1:0-7411 GCA_964452325.1 uncultured Sphingobacteriales bacterium
ACTGCCTATTACGTCATACCAACTTTTCGAATGAAAACCGATGCCCTTGTCCAAGAAATTGCCCTTTGGCGGCAAGGGGCCAATCCCAATGACCGATCTCTACTGATCCGTTGGGAAACATGGAAAACTGGTTGGACCTTATGGCGTGAGCATCCATGGTGGGGTGTTGGCTTATCGCACTTTCCCGATTCCGTTGCATCGACATATGCTCGTGGTACGTACTTAATCCCACGTTATCGCTTGCCACCTCATATGCAATGGTTATATTCTGCCACTGCATTGGGTGGTGTGGGGCTTTTGTTGCTCCTGTGGGTGTGGAGTATTCCGTTGGCGCTGGGTTTGCGGTGTCGCCAGTGGCTGCCGGTGCTGTGGAGCATGCTAATGGCTGTTGTTTTTACCAGTGAATTTTTCTTGGAGCGTCAAGTGGGGCTGGTTTTTTTTCTGTTCTTTTGGGCATTCTGGATTATATCCTTAGATAATGCGTCGCAGGTTGACGTTGGCTTTTGTAGGTCCTGAGTCGACGGCCAAAACTACCCTATCTCACTGGGTTGCGTCTCGTTTGAAAGTCCCATGGATAGAGGAGGCTGCACGGGAATACTTGAGGCCGTCTGGTCGGAACTATTGCCGGAAGGATGTTCTCCGGATGGGTTTGCTTCAGCTTGAATCGGAAACGTCGGTACTTGCAAAGTGCCCGTTGGTGGTCAGCGATACACACGTTCTCGTTTATCATGTGTGGATGCTGGATAAATTTAAGGAGGACTCCTTAGTGTTTCACGATATCCTGTTGGGCAGGAGCGACATATTTTACATTCTTACGGCTCCCGATATTGAATGGGTATTCGACCCCCTTCGTGAGGATCCTCACCGACGCCACCTGATTTTTCGGATGTATCAACGTGAAATTACCCGATTTCGACTTCCTCACCACATCGTGCGAGGGCAAGGCGAAGCCCGGTATGCAGCTGTCCTGTCAATCCTCCGACAGTTGCAACTCCCATTAGAATCGAATCGATAGTCCCCCCTCAATGCGGAAACCAGTGCCTGGATATCCGTACCAACGATGGTATAGCTGATTGGTGAGGTTGTCGAAACGAAGGTGGGCAGCAACCATCTCGGAATGGCGATATTGAATCGTCAAATGCAAGAGAAAATAGGCAGGAAGCGAAGATTCTTTTCCCTCGAGGGTCAGGACTGGGCGTTGGCCTACCCATTCTGCGGAAGGTGAAATAACTACCTTGCGATGGGGCGACAATCGGGCCCAAGCTTCCATTCGGAAAGTAGGAAGATGCCATGCTCGCACCGTATCGTTTTCAATACTGGCACGGGTATAATCAAATCGCCATCCCCCGTTGAGGTCCCAATGAAGGGGATGCACTACTACCAGGTCGGCACTCACCCGGAAAAATCGAAATGTGCGGTATTGAATATTCATTGCAGGCGCCGAGGTCGAATCGGCATAATAAAATGGCGTGTTGCGGACGTGTTCTGAAGCCACCCGTAGGGTCCCATACAATCTTGGCAGGGGCAGCCATCGGGCTTGGCCATAGAGGTGGAAAGTACGCACTGGAAAATAAAGGAGTGGATATTCCGTTAAGTAAGGATTTTCCTTAAAGGCATGCCAGTAGTCAAATCGCTGAATTGAACCATCCAAACCTCCCCGAAGGGTCAATATTCCAGGTTGGATCGGATATTCCACCATAATATCCGGGAAAAAGTAAAACACCTTTTCGTGTGTCGATGCCGCCGAAAAGCCCACGTGAAGACGTCCCCCTAAATAGTTTATAGCATAGGCGGGGGTAATCTGATAGCGCATTCGTTGGAATGCAGATGAATCACCGACAATCCAATAGACTTCGGTCTCGGTGCGAATACTGACCTGATGGCGTTCCGCAAAGGTGTCGTACACCATCCCCTCGAATTGTGCACTCCATTCCCGTAAGCGGCCACGGGTAATGACTTGAAAAGCAGGCATTAGACTGAAGGGAAGCATGCGATATCGAACTTTCGTCAGCTTCGATTGCCATCGGATCCGCCATTGTCGGTAAGTTGGGAACGAGTCGGCCGTTCGGTCAACAGCAGTTGAGTCTTCCCAATACAGCCCGTCGCTTGCCCGAGATGCCCGCAGTTGATTATACCACAACCATTTCTTATTTCGAAGGAATCGTTCGTCATTGCCCACCAACTCTTGATTCGAAAACGAGGAGTGTGGCAATTTGTAATGACCAGATTGGTGTCGAAGTGCGATCGAGTATACTTTGTCGGGGTAATAAGTAGAGTTGGTAAGGAAGTCGATGCGAAAGTGGGCATAGTTTCCGATCATGGCCTTTGCATAGAAGCGGGGGAGGGGTTGAAGTCGTTCGCGAGCGAGCCGTGGCAAGGAGATGCGGGGCAGTGAATCGCCTACCCGTGCAGGTGGACGTGTCGGCATCGCTTTTTCCAAGGTCGGATCCAATTGAATGTTCAAGGGAGGATCGGGAGGCAATGGGGTAGGGATTCGTTCTCCCAGTTGAAGTGGAGGACGGTAAAACTTTACCACGCGGATGGTCCAGTCCATTGATGAATCCACCGATTGTGCCTTCGTTCCAATGATCCATCCCAACCCCAGAAGAAGACTGATTCCTTGGCGAATTTTATGGCTGTGCAAGGGCATCATACCGTTGTTTGGCCTTTTGTCGGATTGATTTATCCGGGGCATAATTCATGAGGCTTTCGTAGGTAAACCGGGCTTGAATGGTATCTCCTTGGTCAAGTAGGATTTCGCCCAGTAGTAAGTAAGCCTTAGCTAAGGTGGTAGGATAGGCGGCAAATCGATTGCGCATATCGAAAATGATATTTTTAGCTTCATCGAGTTGTTGTTGATACCGCCGTAGCTGAGCTAATTCTAATGCTGCCCATGCTCCCCACTGATTATCAGCATTCTTACGTAACCGGTTCAACAGGTCTGCTGCTTCTGCGGTGTCTCCCCCTTTGTACAGGCTTCGTGCGCGATAAAATTCCACCCGATTGCGTTGGGTCGTACTCCCCAAATCCGCCTTTAATAGTTTGCTTGCCAATGTGGCTACCTGGCGCCACTTGCCCATTTGATAATAGCACTCCATTCGAATGGTTTGGCTTTCTCGTCGCAATGAAACATCGCCGGCAATTTCTTCAAGAATTCCAGCATATCTGACTGCCCGCTCGCAGGCTCCTTGGTGGTGATAGAGACGAGCTAACCACATAACGGCATTGAGGGAATATCGGTTGGGTTCGGCTGCAAATATGGCTTCGAAATGGTGCAATGCCCGTGCGGTATCCCCTAATTGGAGGGCACACGTAGCGGCATAATGGTGGGCTTTCAATGCATAGGCACCGTTTCGGAAGCGACGTAAATAACTTTCTAAGGTGCGTATGGCTTCGGCGCAGCTGTCTTTCCGGACCCAAGAAAACGCACTTTCAAAGGCAAGGCTATCCCGATCGAAGTGGCGAGCCAGTGTTGGATTGGTTTCTTCCAACAATTGGATGTAATCGTCTGCTTGCCCTTTGTCAACGTAGATATTACGTGCCAATTGGGCTGCGCCTCGGGCCGATTCCGAATTGGGGAACCGTCGTAAAAGCCGCTTGATCACTTCCAATGCCCGATTATCGTCTCCGGCATTGTAATGGGCCAGTGCAAGCTTTTCCAGTACTTGAGGCATCCATGGTGAGCGTGGGAATTCCCGCTCAAAACGGCGAAATGTTTCCACTGCCATTCGGAAGTGGCCTTCCTCCAAGTGAAGGTTGCCAATAGCATATAGGGCTTCTTGGGCAGCTTTTGATGAGTGAGGAGCTGTTTCAAGGACTTTTTGGAGGGCAACTGCTTGTTCGGCACTTTTCCCTCGAACTTTATGGATTCGTGCAATGTGAAGCCATGCGTACGGCGCCTGGCGATGCCCCGACTCTGCCACATAGCGGTAAAATCGCATTGCCTGGTCCCAATTGCGGAATGTGTAGTAAATATCACCCAGCCGAAGTACTGCATCCATCACACGGGGGTCCGTGGAAAAAATCAATACCTTTTTTTGTTCAATCTGTGATAACACCTTTTCCTCTTGGAGATATCGTCGGAAGTAGGGCAGTGCTCCTTTGGGATTTTTCAAAGCCAGATGTGCATATCCGATGTGATAGTAGGCGTCTTTTCGGTAAGGAAAGGCATTCCCGGCCTTCATATACAGGAAGTTGCGCCATTGTTTAATGGCCTCTCCTGGATTATGGGTTTGGAAATAGGCTTCACCTAAAAGGAAATATGCTTTGGCCCGTACCGTATCATTGTCGCCAATGCGTACCGCATCATGGAGTCGGGGAATCGCTTTGTCTGGCTGGCCGTCTTCAAGAAGGCGCCGACCGTATTGGTAGCTTATCCGCTGGAATATTCGTGGGAATTCATGCCCCGATACCAGCATTCCTCGTAGGTGTTTAAGGGCTTGTGGATAGTCTTTCGAAGTTGCAAACAGTTTCCCCAAATATTTTACTGCTGCCTGGCGGTGATTAGATCGGGGATATTTTTCAATTAGCTTTTTGAAATATTTGAAAGCTATCGACCCTTGCCCCGCTTTAATAGCCGCTACTCCCGCATTGTAAAGTGCATGCTCCGTGATTGTTGGATCCGTTCCCAATGAGTGTGCCACTTCAAATGCCTGCATGGCTTTAACGTAGTTGCCTTTGACATACCATGCCTGTCCTTTAAGGTATTCGACATATTGGCGTAGGAGTGGGTCTGAAAAGGTGGCACGGTCCAGGTGACGCAAGGTCCGTTCTGGGTCTTCTACATTGAGTGCACATACCCCAGCGATAAAATATTCAAAGGGCGTCCAGTAGGATTCTGGCAACAATTCTAGATGATTCGTTACTGCATTGCATTGTGTTCCGTGTAGAAAGAGAGAGCGAACAAGTACTAGTCGGATTATTTCCGCATGGCGGGCATGCCCTTGCCGCAACACCCCGTCTGCATAGCTGATGAGATCTTCTAAGCGACGTAAATACCATAGGCTTTGTGCGATAAACGCGGGAATCACATCTCGAAACCGTTTCTGATGTTCGATTGCTCGGAAATGGGCAAGTGCCTGCTCATGTTGCTGTTGGCTAAAAAGAATTACTCCTGCCAGTAAGTGGGCCAGTTCTGAATACCGATTTACTCCTTCTGTAAGGGTTTCAAAATGGGTCAGTGCAGTGGTTGAGTCGCCTTGGCGCAAGGCGGTATAGCCTTTCATAAAGAAAAACTCGGCCAATTCGTCGGGTGCCAGATGCTCAGGATTCAACCGCTGGAGATATTGATGGGCACTGTCATAGCGTCGGTGGTAGAAGAAAAAATGGGCCATATCTAACAAAATGGATTCTCGAGATGGTCCTTCGGGATAATCTGTCAATAATGACCGGGCATCAAATGGGAATTTCCAATTGCGGAGTGCAAAAACACTCTTCACACGCCACCAGCGCTGCAGATAGTCATGCGCTTGCGGCTCCATAGGCGTTGATAGATGGTAATAGGCACCATACAGCCGATCCTTATAGAGGTCGATGGGGATTGGAATCTCTTCAATGGTAGGCCGGGGAAACTGTTGTGCCCACAACCCCATTCCTGATATCATGCCCAGTAGCCACCACCTTACCCACCATTGGAGGTAGTATCTCCCAATGCCGTTCATTCCAGATAAAATAGCATCGTTTAATGGCCGCCAAAGTTAACTATCTTCGCCAGGCCTTTGTTTTGATTCTATCAAACGTAGTAAGCGAAACATTTCATGCTTGACAACTCCACAGAGTTCCCCCACACAGATGGGGATGAAGGTTACGAATATAGCGAGGTGATTGTAGATGGGGGGCAAGCCCCCATGCGCATCGATTTGTTTTTATCCCGCCGCTTGGGCAAGCCCCGTACCCGTGTTCAGGCAGGGTTAAAAGCCGGTGCGATAACGGTTGATGGACGTTGTGTCAAGCCCAGCTATAAAGTCCGTCCTGGCGATCATATTCGGGTCATCATTCCCGACCCACCACCATCTGAACTTGTTCCGGAGCATATCCCTTTGGACATTGTCTATGAGGATGCCGACCTGTTGATTGTTAATAAAGCGGTGGGAATGGTGGTGCATCCCGGTTATGCTAACTATACCGGCACATTGGCAAATGCGTTGTATCATTATTTCCAACACCATGGCATCAATCCCGAGGAACAATATAAGCCTGCATTGGTTCATCGCATCGATAAGAATACCAGTGGGCTGTTGGTAGTCCCCAAGCATCTGGATGCCCACGCCCATTTGGCCCGACAGTTTTTTGAACACACGATAGAGCGTCGCTATTGGGCCATTACCTGGGGTGTTCCCACCCCTGCAGAGGGAACTATTACGGGATTTCTAGCTCGTGATCGGCGAGACCGGCGTCGAATGCGCGTTTATGAGAATCAAGGGAAGCATGCCGTTACTCACTACCGCGTCCTACAAGATTTCCATGATGCCGCCTTGGTGGAATGCCGATTGGAAACGGGGCGTACTCACCAAATTCGTGCTCACATGTGTCATATCGGACATCCCCTGGTGGGAGATACCATGTATGAAAGAAGTCGTTCCTGCCATGGGCATCGGGGACCCCATTGGGAACTTCTTCGGCAGTTTCCCCGTCAAGCCCTTCATGCCCAAACGTTGGGATTCATTCACCCCCGCACGCGGCGGTATCTTCACTTTACCCAACCAATCCCTTATGATATGCAACAACTCCTTCATTCATTGGCCACCCGTTGAGATACCTTTACAAGGGTTTGATAGATTTGAACCCTGTTCCGTACATTAGATAAATGCCCATGGGGAAACGTAAAAACAAGCATTCACAGGCTGCTGAAGGACTCACCCCCCTTATGAAACAGTATTATCAAATCAAGGCCCAGCATCCGGATGCCATCATCCTTTTTCGAATGGGAGATTTTTATGAGACCTTCGGTGATGATGCCATCACCACAGCCCAAGTGCTGGGTATTACTCTTACCAAACGGTCTCATGGAGCATCAGCTGATGTTGAATTGGCTGGATTTCCCTATCATGCCCTCGATAACTACCTTCCCCGGCTGGTCAAGGCTGGATTTCGTGTGGCCATTTGTGAGCAACTGGAGGACCCTAAAAAATCCAAGAAATTAGTTAAGCGTGGGGTGGTAGAGGTGATCAGTCCTGGCACTTCCCTCGTTGAAGAAGCGTCCGACCGTCCCCCTTATTTGGGGGCTGTCTCTGGCAATGAACGAATGGTAGGACTTGCGCTTGTCAATTTGTCTACTGGTGAGTTCTTGGTAACCCAAGGATCGGTGGACTATGTCCGCAACTTGCTATTGACATTTCGCCCACAAGAAATCATTTTCCCTAAAAGCAACGATGTGCTCCTTCGTGGGATGCCGGAGGACTTTTATCGATAT